>JACRMT010000007.1 GCA_016214855.1 Nitrospirota bacterium
AGTGCTGCTTGTTAACTCCGTTCGACTTGCATGTGTTAGGCACGCCGCCAGCGTTCGTTCTGAGCCAGGATCAAACTCTCATTTGATACTGGTTTCTCTTAAACTCATTTTTCAACGTGACCTGCTCTATAGTTTTCAAAGAACAATGCGCCCGGAATACCTGTTTTTGATTTAAAGGTACTCTGGACACCTGCAGAAGCCATGTCAATATAACATGGCTTAACTGACGAACCCTGATTATAAATATTTCGAATCAACTTTGCAAGCAAAATATCGCCATTCTCAAAAAAATAATAAAAGACATTGAAAAATAAGAAAAATAGCCATAAGGCAATCATGATGATCGCCTTGTTTTGACTATAATTTTTGACTATAATTCATGAACAAAGAAGTTCTGCTGCCATTCATCCTCAACCGTTGTCCAGTTCCCGTGACCCGGCAATAATTTTGTTTTCGGCGGCAGGGAAAGCACCTTTTTAAAAGATATTTTCAATGCCTCAATGCTGCCGCCGTAGAAGTCAGTCCGTCCTATCGAGCCGGCAAATACCGTATCGCCGGTAAACACTATCCCGTCTGTCTCAAGACATATTCCGCCGGGGCTATGACCCGGGGTATGCATTACCTGAAGCTTGACTTCCCCTGCCACTATTTCCTCTCCATCCCGCAAAAAGAGGTCAGGATGGGGAGGCTGGACAACATGAAATCCCCAGATAGCTCCCTGGGATTCAACTCTCGAATAGATCTCAAGGTCATCTACATGCAGCATGACTTTTGCCCCGGTCTTTTCCCTCAGGACGGCTATGCCGCCTGTGTGATCAAAATGGGCATGCGTACAGATAATATATGAGACGTTCAGGTTCCTGCTCTTGATGAATTTCAGTATCTTGTCAGGCTCATCGCCTGCATCGATAACAAGAGCATCGAGGCTCTTCTCATCATAAACAACATAGCAATTGACCTGAAGCGGTCCGACAACAATGGTCTCTATTTTCATGGTCACCCCCTGCCCAATTTTTTCATGATCACTCCACGAACATAATGCATCTCGTCGTTTTTCATGATTGCCGTCGCAGCAACGTAGATAATTGCACAGAGGATCATCGTCCCTGAGAGATAAACGGCCTTTGCCGCGGTAGAGCCGCTTTTTGTCCAGAGTTCTCCGCGCAGCAAAAACCAGCCCGCTATTCCCATAATAAACGAAGAGAGGAGAACCTGGGAAAAGGACTTTGCAATCTTTCCCGCGTCAATATAATGGAGTTTCTTTTTCAGGAAATAGATCAGGATAAGAAAATTGATCCCCGAAGCAAGCGAATTCGCAAGGGCCAGACCGGAATGCCTTAGCGGTCCCATGAGAACAAGGCTGAGCAGAAGATTTGACGCAACACCGACAGCCGCGATCTTTACCGGGGTTTTCGTATCCTGCATGGAGTAAAAGGTTGCGGTTATGACCCTGACGCCGACAATAGACCAGATACCGATAGAATAGAAGAATAATGCCTCTGCGGTTCCCCGGGTCGCAGCGTAATCGAATTGCCCCCTCTGAAAGAGAAGATTAACGATCGGTTCCCTGAGCGCAATAAGTCCTGCCATGGAGGGCACTGCGATAAAAAAGAGCAGTCGAAGTGCAAAGGAAAAATCCTCGCGAAGCCGTTCGAAATCGCCCTTTACCGCATGTTCTGACAAGGCAGGAAGAACTGCCATGCCCATGGCAACACCGAATATGCCGACAGGAAACTGTATAAGCCGCATGGAATAGTAGAGATAGGTAATACTTCCTTCCTGCAGATAAGACGCAAGGATATTGCTCACGATAATATTTATCTGGTTTACAGCAAGGGCCATTGTTGCCGGCAGGATAAGGATTGCCATCTTTTTCAGTCCCGGATGGCGAAAGCCTGGATCAAGGCCGAGCGAATAGCCGTTTCTAAAAAAAGCGGGCAGCTGAAAAGCGAACTGCACAAACCCTCCTAAAGCGATCCCGACAGCAACAACGAGGATCGGCTGTTTTGCCATGGGAGCAAAGGCGATCACCACAGCGATCGTCGTGATATTCAGCATTGCAGGAGCAAGCGCAGGGACAAAAAAGACCTTCTTCGTATTGAGTGCTCCCATGACCAGTGATGCAAGGCTGATGAACAGAAGAAAGGGAAACATGATCCTCGTGAGAAGAACGGTCATTGAGAACTTTTCCGGAGAGCTGAGAAATCCCGGAGCAATCGCCGCCACAATGGCCGGAGAAAAAACAATGCCGGCAACACAGATGAGGCCAACCACAATAATAAGAAAGGTGAATGTTATGCGCACAAGGCGGGAAGCCTCTTCGTCTCCCAGCTTCTGTCTCTGCTCAGTCAGGACCGGTATGAAGGCAGAGGACATGGAACCTTCAGCAAAAAGCTCCCTCAAAAGGTTCGGTATCCTGAACGCTGCAAAGAAGGTGTCAGAAAGGCCGGTAGCGCCAAAATAGACAGCAAGGATCATGTCCTTTACATAGCCCAGGACCCGACTGATAAACGTCGCAACAGACATGAGGCCTGCTGCCCTTGCTATTTTTCCCCTGCCGTCCATATCAGGGCTCATTATAGCAAATGAGCCCATCTTTCAGTCCTGATATATTGCTAAAACGGGCCAAATCCCTTTAAAATTTGAGATGTCTATTTTAAATAAGATCGTAACTCGGAAAAAAGACCGGCTTTCTCATGCAAAGGCAAAAACCTCAATTACCCAGCTCAAGTCTGCCATTAAAGATATTCCTTTGACCTTTGACTTTGAACAGGCACTGACAAGGCAGGAAGGACAGATACGCCTTATTGCTGAAATCAAGAAAGCGTCTCCGTCAAAGGGGCTTATACGTCAGGACTTTAACCATAAGACTATTGCAGCTGTCTATCGAGAGAACAACGTGAATGCAATATCCGTTCTTACGGAAGAGGACTTTTTTCAGGGCCGGCTCGAGTTTCTTGCAGACGTTAAGGCTGCTTCCCTGCTTCCTGTTCTCAGAAAAGACTTTATCTTCGACGAATACCAGATCTATGAGGCAAGAGCAAACCAGGCAGATGCGATCCTTCTCATCGCAGCGATCCTTGAGGAAAAACAGGCAGAGGAATATCTTCATATCACCAAAGAACTGGGCATGGCCGTTCTCTTTGAGGTTCACGATCACAAGGAGCTTGAAATGGCGCTCAGGATCAATGCCCCTGTTATCGGCATCAACAACCGCAATCTTAAGACACTCCAGATAGACATGAATACCACCCTTGAGCTGCAGAAGGAGATCCCCTCCGACAAAATTATCGTAAGCGAAAGCGGCATAAGAACACGGGATGATGTTCTGAGGCTCGAACAGGCAGGTATTGACGCGATGCTGATAGGGACATCCCTCATGGAGGCAGCCGACATCGGCAGGAAGATAGAAGAACTGAGAGGCACGTAAGAAGAAGAGCCCTTGTGCTAAAATAGGCGCTACCAAGGCGTTATTACAAGCTTTAATAAACGGAGGTAACATATGCAGGAGACAAAAGTAGTGCTCCCGGACAGGGAGATCCCAAGGCAGTGGTACAATATTATGGCCGATATGCCGAATCTTCCGAAGCCGCCGTTACACCCCGGCACCAGGCAGCCGGTGGGGCCTCAGGATCTTAGTGCGATCTTCCCCATGTCTCTTATCGAACAGGAAGTGTCAACCCAGCGGTGGATCGACATCCCCGAGGAAGTCCTGAACCTCTATGCCCTTTGGAGACCTTCTCCCCTTTACAGGGCGCACAGGCTTGAGGCAGCACTTGGCACCCCTGCAAAGATCTACTACAAATATGAGGGTGTGAGTCCGGCAGGCAGCCACAAACCTAATACCGCCATCCCTCAGGCATATTACAACAAACAGGCAGGTATCAGAAGGATCGCCACAGAAACAGGTGCTGGCCAGTGGGGCTCATCCATGGCGCTTGCAGGCACCATGTTCGGGCTTGACGTGACGGTCTATATGGTCAAGGTGAGCTATAACCAGAAGCCCTACAGAAGAATTGCTATGGAGACCTGGGGAGCAACCGTGCATCCCAGCCCGTCAACATTAACCAATTCCGGCAGAAAGATACTTGAGATAGACCCAAACAGCGAGGGAAGCCTCGGCATTGCCATATCAGAGGCAGTTGAAGATGCGGCAACGCACGATGACACGAACTATGCGCTCGGCTCAGTGCTTAACCATGTTGTGCTGCACCAGACCGTGATCGGGCTTGAGGCAAAAAAACAGTTCGAGATGGTTGGCGACTATCCTGACGTGATTATCGGCTGCTGCGGCGGAGGAAGCAACCTCGGCGGCGTTGCATTTCCTTTTCTCCAGGACAAGATAGGCGGCAAACAGCTGCGCGTCATCGCTGTCGAGCCTTCATCCTGCCCAACGCTCACCAAGGGAGAGTTCAGGTATGATTTTGGCGACACTGCCGGTCTGACACCGCTCATGATGATGTATACCCTCGGCCATGACTTCATGCCTCCGGGAATTCATGCAGGCGGCCTGAGATACCATGCAGACTCTCCTCTTGTCTGCCAGCTTTACCACGACAAGCTGATCGAAGCAGTTGCCTACGGTCAGACAGCATGCTTTGAGGCTGCGATCAAATTTTCAAAAGCAGAGGGCATCATCCCTGCACCCGAGAGCTCTCATGCGATTAAAGGGGCAATTGATGAGGCACTGAAGGCAAAGGAAGAGGGAAAACAGAAGACGATCTTCTTCAATCTGAGCGGGCATGGATACCTCGACCTTACCGCTTATCAGGATTATCTGGCAGGAAAACTGCAGGACTATGAATATCCTGAGGCAATGATCAAGGAAGCGCTCAAAAAGCTGCCGATTATCTAAACAGGGCAAAGGGCAAGGCGGATGGCAGAAGGTGCAGGACCTGAGGCCATCTGCCCTGAGCCTTCAGCCGAATGAGGTTGCTATGGTAAAGGTCAAGATCTGCGGGATAACAAATATCGAAGATGCGGAGGCTGCGATCGATTTTGGTGCAGATGCTTTGGGTTTTGTCTTCTTTAAGGGAAGTCCCCGCTGCGTTACTGTGGGGCAGGCAAAATCGATCATCTGCAGGCTCCCTGCATTCGTCACCACCGTGGGAGTGTTTGTTGATGAAACCCCGGAAGTAATTCAGTCAACAATTATGGATGCAGGCATAGACGTTATTCAGCTCCATGGGGAAGAGAAACCTGAGGCCTGCCAATTCTCCCGGAGAAGCATTAAGGCGATCAGGGTTAAATCGATCGACAGCCTTGAGCCCCTGAAAACATTCAAAAGCCTTGTCTCGTCCTTCCTCCTCGATGCGTATGCCGCAGATGCCCTCGGCGGCACAGGTCAGAAATTTAATTGGGACATTGCGGTGGAGGCAAAACAGTTCGGCAGGATCATCCTTGCCGGAGGACTGACACCGGACAATATCCGTGATGCCATTGCCCATGTAAGACCCTACGGAGTTGATGTGAGCAGCGGAGTTGAGCGGGAAAAGGGCAAAAAAGATCATCAGAAGATGAAGCTCTTTATCGAACGGGCTAAAGAAGCGCTGGCTGCTGGCTGATAGCGATAGGAAAAATGCAGCGGTCCGGCTATTTATGCCTGAACGGCTTTAGCCTTAAGCCCTTTACGCTTAGCCGACCCCTTGTCTTCTGAACTGACTTTGATCACGGTTTTGACATTGCCACGCGGATTAAAATCACCGACAACCTCAAGAAATCTCGGCTTCAGCTTTTTTTCGAGTTCGCCAAAGACCTTATTGGTGATCTCCTCGTGGGATATGTGCATATTTCTGAAAGAGTTGAGATAAAGTTTCAGAGATTTTAGTTCTACAATTTTCCTGTCCGGCACGTAGGTTACGGTGATCATGGCAAAGTCAGGATATCCTGACCTCGGGCAGAGGCAGGTGAATTCCGGATAATTGATAGTGATCTCGTAATCGCGTTCCGGGTTCGGATTGTCCCAGATCTCAAGCTTCGCCTTTTGTATTGATATTTCTCCGTATTTCATAGTGAAATCTATCATGTGCAGTAAGGAATTGTAAAGTGCTCTCTTGACAAAGATAAATCGGTTTTTGTAAGTTACTACAGTATCTCTGCAAGCAAAAAAACAACCCCGCGTGATAGGCATAACCTTCCGCGAATAAAAAACCTGACGTTAAAACCCGGATGAGGAGTAATTTATGGGAAACATCTCAATTTCTGAACTCAAGGACAAAACCATTGATGAGCTTACTACTGTTGCCAAGGAACTGAAGGTCGAAGGCGCTTCAGGCCTCAGAAAACAGGACCTGATCTTCGCTATTCTCCAGGCACAGACAGAAAAGACCGGCAATGTCTTTTCCGCCGGAGTCCTTGAAATACTCCCTGACGGATTCGGATTCCTCAGATCACCTGACTACAGCTACCTTCCAGGACCTGATGATATCTATGTTTCTCCTTCCCAGATCCGCAGATTCAACCTCAGGACCGGAGACCTGATCTCAGGGCAGATAAGGCCACCGAAGGAGTCTGAGAGATATTTTGCTCTTCTCAAAGTTGAGGCGATCAACCACGAATCTCCTGAGGAAAATGTAAATCGCCCTCTTTTTGACAACCTCATCCCCTACTATCCGACCGAAAGAATACGCCTTGAATATGATTCTACGGACTACTCAACGCGTGTAATGGACCTGGTTACGCCTATCGGCATGGGCCAGAGAGGCATGATCGTCGCTGCTCCCAGGACAGGCAAGACCGTTCTGCTTCAGTCCATTGCAAAGGCTATCAAGAAGAACCACAGGGATATTCATCTCATCATCCTGCTTATTGATGAGCGGCCAGAAGAAGTGACCGACTGGAAGCGGCAGGTCTCTACCGCAGAGATTATCAGCTCGACCTTTGACGAGCCGCCCCAGAGACATGTCCAGGTTTCGGAGATGGTCATTGAGCGGGCAAAACGCCTTGTCGAAAGCAAGAGAAATGTCGTGATCCTTCTTGACAGTATTACCAGACTTGCGAGGGCTTACAATGCAATCATGCCGACAAGCGGCAAAGTCCTTTCAGGCGGACTTGATTCTAATGCGCTCCAGAGGCCGAAACGGTTTTTCGGCGCTGCAAGAAATATCGAGACCGGCGGCAGCCTCACGATCCTTGCAACCGCGCTTATTGATACCGGCAGCAGAATGGATGATGTCATCTTTGAAGAGTTTAAGGGAACAGGCAACATGGAGCTGCATCTTGACCGGAAACTCGTTGAAAAGAGAATCTTCCCGACCATTGACATCAATGCCTCCGGAACAAGAAAAGAAGAACTGCTGGTAGAAAAAGATCTGCTAAACAGGATCTGGATCGTCAGAAAGGTGCTGAACTCCCTCAGCACGGTAGAGAGCATGGAGTTTCTCTTAGGCAAGCTGTCCGGCACAAAGGCCAATAAAGACTTCTTCGATATGATGAATAAATAACTGCCATGAAAAGCCGGAAGAGCGCTTAGGTGCTCCTTCCGGCATTTTCAATCACCCGCAGTGAAGGGAAGCAAAAGAACCAACATTACACGTACCGCTTGTATTTACATCTACTGCAAATGTCAATAAACAAGTCTGACCCCATAGCCTCAACGTGGACGTATTCGTGTCGGCGGATACCAGACAGTGTGTTGCTGCTGCGCAATCCGGTTTAAAGGTTATTCAGGCATAACCCACACTGGATCTGCTTAATAGGATCTGGATCGTCAGAAAGGTGCTGAACTCCTTCAGCACGGTGGAGAGCATGGAGTTTCTGCTTGGCAAGCTGTCTAAACTACTATTGCTGCTTCCAGTCGTCTCCAGGCATAATTCGATGCATGAACTCGTCGAACATAGGCACCGTGAATGCCGTATCCCCATGATGAGGACTCCAGACCATGCCTTTGGAGATTAACTGATTCCTAGTCGGACCGAGAGAGGTTACTCCACGCCCTAACTGTTCAGCAATGTCTCCTGAACGATGCGGACCAGGACCTAATTCGGCCATCGCGCGGAGATATCTTTTCTCGGAAGGGGTCAGACGATCAAACCTTACACGAAAGAAACTTTCATCGAGCGCTGCTATAGCAGCGATTGATGCATTTTTAACGTCTTCTTGTGTAATCGGCGATGCTACTGCCGAGTCCCACGAATGTTTCCCCCACTCCTGCACGAAATAAGGGTAACCGCGAGTCTCTTTCACTATGCGATCAAGTGCTTCAGGAGTTACTTCGACCCCCTGTTTTTCCGCCGGCTTGACGATGGCAAATTTTGTTGATTCTGGAGAAAGGGGGCCGATTTCAGGAAAGTCGAACAAACGCTCTGCATAGGATTTAGCCCGGCCCATTCGACCCCTCAACTGAGGCAGCCCGGCACCTACCAACACTACTGGAAGACTCCGCTGGGCGGTGCGGTGCAATGAGGTGATGAGTGCTGCGAGTTCGTCCTCTTTTACATACTGCAGCTCATCAGCAAAAATCGCCAAAGCTGTGCCTGCTTCTTTCGCGGCTGCACCGACCGTCTCCAGCAAAGCTTGCAGATCATGCTCCAGATCACCGTTGTCCGCCAAGCCAGGCTCAGGATCAAAGTCAAATCCCACCTCGATGTCTTCATACTTCACTTTCAGCGACTTGGCGAATCCGGCAAGCGCCCGGAGAGCTCTTTGAGCAAGGTTCTTCGCTTTCTCATTCCGTGAAAGCCTCAGCAAAGCTTGACGCAACTGGGGAGCCAGTATTGCGGGCAATGAACGGTTTTCAGGTGCTTCTACTCGCAATGTCTGGATACCAACTCCCTCTGCATCGTCCCTCATTCTATCCAGCAGTACCGTCTTGCCTACCCCACGAAGGCCTACCATCAGAATGCTTTTCGTAGGCAGACCTCGGCGCACGCGTTCAATGGCCACGCGTACCGTTTCCCGCAATTCATCTCGGCCTGCGAGTTCCGGGGGCGGCGTTCCAGCACCGGGGGCAAAAGGGTTCGTGATTGGATCCATAGATTAATTATACTGAATTTAGCGAATTTATCAAGAAAAGATAAACTGACTAATTTCATTCAAACTGTCCAACGGCCATTGGTAAGAATCATCATTTATAGGGGGATAAATGGGTTCCGAAGTCATTGCTTATTGTAAGTGTGGCTTGAAGGCCAATATTCTCATCGGTGGCGGCAGGGTTAATTTCTTGACAACCTGCTACTTCCCTTGTCTTTGCGTGCGTTGCAGCAATGTAGTCCAGGCAAACCTTCTCACAAAAACCTTGCGATGTCCAAAATGTCGAAGCACAAAACTGACGCCTTATGATAACACTGACCTCGCAGGGTCGCCGGGGCAGGATGAAGTAGCAGAATGGAACGTTGAAGACAAACTCGGCCGAACGCTTAAGCTGACTAATGGCACTTACAAATGCCCAAAGTGTGAGAAGTTTACACTACGGTTCAAAGACAGTGGCCTGCGATCGGATTAAATCGGTTAGCCCTGAGCCTCTTCTATCTCATAGTTCACATTCACCTGCAGATCTTTTCTGAGCGAGTGATATACAGAACAGTATTTTTCCTGTGAAAGTGAGATAGCCCTGTCGAGTTTCTTCGGCGTGATATGCTCACCTGCTATATGGAGCACCATATCGATCTTTGTGTAGTATTGCGGAGGAGTCGGGTTCCTTTCTCCGGCAATATCGATCCTGAATTTCGTGATCTTCGCCTTCATCTTTGTCACAAAAGAGACAACGTCAATCGCAAGGCAGCCTGCAACACTCAGAAGAAGGCTCTCGGTAGGAATACATCCCCACTGAGCCTCAGCATCAAAATCAAGCTCAAAGCCGCGGGGCGTCCGGCCGAGAAAGATGAGGTCCTTGTCCCATGTGAGTGATGCCGTGTTGACCGGTCTGATCTTGCTCTTATATCCATCCAGATTTTCTTCAAGTTCAATTTTTTCTTCTGAGCTCATCTATCGTCCTCCAATATCAAATTATAAACAGGGGAATTATAGCAAACCTGCGACAGGAGCATCAAAAGTTGAAGAAGAGGCGCGTCAAGGCAACCATTCAGTTATGAGGGGGCGTGGTCAAGAATCCCCTCCTTACCAAGGAGGGGTATGGGCCAAAAGTAGGTGCTTTAAGCAGAGGTTTTGGTAATATTATCTATACCCCACCATACCTCCCCTTGTAAAGGGGAGGATTTTTGTGCCCGAATCTGAAAGGCGTCTTCTCCATCTGTCTTTTCAGTTGCCCTGAAAAGGCTTATAGGTCTATACTGTAAGTCAAATCCTGCATTTTTTGCGCAAATTCCAGGGAGCTTCGTATGCCTTTTTTCGGTGAGGTTTTTTCGAGCGAGATTATCAAAAAGACAGTCCTTGACCCTAAGGGAGAGGACCTCGGACGGGTACGCGATCTTGTTGTCATAAAAGGCGATCCTCTTCCCAAGGTATCTGCGCTTATCATTGAGAGAAAAAAGAAGTCTTTTTATCTGCCCTGGCATGACCTTAATATCTTTAACAAAAAGATAATATCCTCAAGGGTCTATGCAGAAAGCCTGAAGTCATACGAAATGATGGCAGATGATCTCCTTATTCTCAGGGATATCCTTGACAAGCAGATCGTTGACGCCAACGGAGCCAAGGTGGTCCGGGTGAACGACATCAAGCTCGAAGGATATCACAACGAGGCAGTGCTCATTGCTGTTGATGTAGGCATGAGGGGTATCCTGAGAAGACTCGGCATGGAACGAGGCGGCGAAGACCTTGCAAGGCTCTTCAAAAAAAGTCTTCCTTTTAATCTTATCAGCTGGGACTACCTTCAACCTCTTGAGCCCAAGCTCACCGAGATATCACTTACCATACCGAGGCAGATGCTTTCAGACCTCCATCCTGCAGACATTGCCGACATCATCAGCAGCGTGTCTCAGAAAGACGGAGCAACCTTCTTTAATAACCTCGACATCGAGACCGCGGCAGAGGCCCTGTCCGAGCTGAAACCTGAGATGCAGGCTGACATCATCAGTGCCATGGACACGGAAAAGGCTGCTGACATCATTGAAGAGATGCCGCCTGACGAGGCAGCTGACGTGCTGAGCGATCTGACTACTGAGCGCGCCAAGGAGATCCTCGAACATATCGAAAAAGAGGAAGCTGAGGATATCCAGGAGCTTCTCGGCCATGAAGAGGATACAGCAGGCGGCCTCATGACGACTGACTTTATTGCCTTTCCGCCGGATATGACCGTGCAGGAGGCATCTGAGAGGTTCAAGACTGAAGCGCGAGAGGCGGAAAACGCCTATTATCTCTACATCGTCGACAAGGAAGAAAAACTCCGCGGCGTTGCCTCCCTGCGACAGATGCTTCTTGCAGAGAATGACTGTTATCTTGCAGACATCATGGAAACAAATCTGAAGACCGTTGCTCCTGGCGAGGACGAAATGGTTGTTGCCGGGATCATCTCAAAATATAATCTCCTCGCACTCCCGGTTGTTGATGAGAATGGGTACATGCACGGCATCATTACGGTCGACGATATCATAGACCTGCTGCTGCCTCCTGAGGCAAAAAAGAAACGGAGAAGAGTGTGAAGCTCTGGAAGAACATACTCTTTTTCCTCAGCGTCATGGGGCCGGGCATCATCACCGCAAATATCGACAATGATGCCAGCGGCATAACGACCTATTCTGTGGCCGGCGCACGCTTTGGCTATGGCCTGCTCTGGACCCTGCTTCCGACAACGATCGCACTTGTGGTCATTCAGGAGACGATCGCCCGCATGGGCGTTATCACAGGGAAAGGGCTCTCTGATCTTATCCGAGAGAATTTTGGCGTCAAGACGGCCTTTTTCATGATGCTGGGCCTTTTTGTGGCGAATTTCGGCAATACCATTGCAAATCTTGCGGGATGGGCTGCGAGCATGGAGATCCTCGGGTTCAGCAAGTTTGTGATGGTGCCGGTTGGAGCAATATCGATATGGATCCTTGTTACCAAAGGAAGCTACCGGTTTGTTGAAAAGATCCTCCTGTTCGCATGCCTTCTCTATTTCGGCTATGTCATTTCAGGCTTTATGGCAAAACCTGACTGGGGGCCTGTCATGAAAAGCGCGATCATTCCGCAGATGAGGTGGAATGCGGAATATGTCGTGCTCAGCATAGCGATCATCGGGACCACGATCACTCCCTGGATGCAGTTCTACCTGCAGTCATCGATCGCAGAAAAAGGCATCAAGAAAGAGCAGTATAAGGCATCACGACTCGACGTAATTATAGGCTGTTTTATAACCGATATCGTCAGTTTTTTCATCATCGTTACCTGCGGAGCGCTGCTCTTCCCGCAAGGCATCCGCATTAACGAGGCATCGGAAGCGGCTCTGGCACTGAAGCCCCTTGCCGGGGAGTACGCATATCTCGTTTTCTCTGTCTGTCTTGCCAATGCCTCTTTACTTGGTGCCATCATCGTGCCCCTTGCAACTGCATATTATGTTTGCGAAGCAATGGGATGGGAGACCGGCATCAATAAGACATTTAAGGAGGCTCCGCAGTTCATGTGGATCTACACCATGACCATAGCACTTGCATCGCTGGTCATCCTGATACCCGGGGCACCTCTTGTCTTCCTGATGGTCCTGTCAGCCGTTATCAACGGACTTCTGCTTCCCTTTGTCCTTGTTTTCGCTCTGCTTCTGGTGAATAACAGGAAGCTTATGGGCGAATATACGAATTCCCGCACGTATAATTACATCTCATGGGCAACGGTCGTAACGATCATCATTCTGACATCATTCCTTGTGGTGACAACCTTTATACCGCTTAATGGGTAGCAAAATCAGCAGACGCATTTCGGCAGGCAGAAACACCGTAAAAACTCTGCTTGGTTTATAATACGTACTCGTGGAGATACAATGGTAAAGACCATAGAATGGAAAGATAATAAGGTCATTATGCTCGATCAGAGCAGGCTGCCGATCGACGTGGCCTATATTGAATGCAGAGACTATCTGAAAGTGGCAGAGGGCATCAAAAAACTCTGGATACGCGGCGCTCCTGCTATCGGCATTGCAACGGCCATGGGTATTGCGCTCGGTGCCCAGGAGATTGCAGCACAGGATTATAAGGGCTTTCTGAACGGGCTGCAACCTGTGTTTAACACGCTCATAGCAACCCGGCCGACCGCGGTCAATATTCAGTGGGCAGTCGAGAGGATCAAGGCATTTCTGGCCGTCAGGAAAGAGGAGTCGGTACCAAGGCTGAAGGAACTGCTTATTGAAGAAGCCCGGAGGATCCTTGCGGAAGATATCGAAATCAATATGGCAATAGGCAGATGGGGAGCTCAGTTCATCCATGACGGCGACACGATCCTGACCCACTGCAATGCAGGCTCCCTTGCAACCGGTGGGTACGGCACTGCCACTGCACCGATGCTCATCGCAAAGGAGCAGGGCAAGAAATTTCAGGTTATTGCAGACGAAACCCGGCCGGTGCTTCAGGGCGCGCGGCTTACGTCATGGGAGCTCATGCAGGCAGAAATTCCGGTGACGCTGATAACAGACAACACGGCCGGCGCGTTAATGCAGAAAGGCGAAATTAACCTTGCGATCGTAGGCACGGACAGGACGGTCCTGAACGGAGACGTGGCAAATAAGATAGGCACATACACGGTTGCCGTGCTCTGCAAAGAACATAACATACCTTTCTATGTTGCAGCCCCGATGAGCAGTATTGATTTTTCGATACCCACGGGTAACCTCATCCCCATTGAAGAGCGGGCAGCTGAAGAGGTGACGCATATTTTCAACACCTGCAGAATAGCGCCTGAAGGCGTAAGGGTGAGAAACCTTGCGTTTGATGTTACTCCTGCGAAGTATGTGACTGCGATCATAACCGAAAAAGGTGCCTTTAAACCTGAGAACCTGAAAGAACTGTCAAGGGCTGATGCTGACCTTGAAAAGATCAGGATCAGGGACTGAAGCCAAAGGATATCTGCCTTGACACCAAAGGATACTCTGCCCTATCATCAGAAAATGAATCTTCAGGAAGTTTTTGATGCCTACGAGGAAAGGCTTCGCCTTGTGGAACAGCAGATAAAAGAACTTTTCAAAGACAAGGTCCCCTTTATCCCTCTGATCGGCGATTACATCATTTCGAGCGGCGGCAAGCGGCTGCGGCCCCTTTTCCATCTCATCAGCGCTGATCTCGCAGGCTATGATGGCTTTGCCTGCATTGAGATCGCAAGCATCATTGAATCTATCCATACCGCATCTCTTCTTCATGACGACGTGGTTGATACAGCAGAGGTGAGGCGGGGTAAGCCATCTGCAAATGCTCTCTGGGGCAACCAGATTGTGGTACTGGTCGGCGACTTTCTCTATTCCAATGCGCTGCGTGCTGCAGTCATGCAGAAGAACCAGAAGATCATGGAGGCGCTGTCCGGAGCTACCACACGGATGACCGAGGGAGAGCTGCTCCAGCTGAACAGGGTAGGAGACCCTGAGATAACCGAGGCAGAGTACCTCGACATCATCTCCGCCAAGACAGGGGCGCTCATTTCTGCCGCATGCAGGGTCGGCGCTATTCTCGGCGGTCTGTCTGAGGAGAAAGAGCAGGCACTCGCAGCCTTTGGTATGAAGATCGGCATGGCATTCCAGATGGCAGATGATATCCTTGACTATATGGCAGAAGAGAAGGACCTGGGCAAAAAACTCTGCAAAGATCTCGAGGAAGGCAAGATAACACTCCCCCTGCTTCTGCTTCTTTCCGCCGCAGAAGAGAAGGACAAGGTTGAAGTAAAAACGATCATCAAGGACTTTTCTGCTGCAGGCCTTGAAAAGATAACTACCCTGCTGAAACAATACCGGTCCATTGAAGCATCCCTGAGCAAGGCCCAGTCGCTTGTTGATGAGGCTCGAATAGAGCTTTCTCTTTTCCCTGACGGCAGGGCAAAAGATGCTCTTCTTGCCATTGCCGACTATTCTCTGCACCGGGAGAAATGATGCACGCGATCGTAGAGCTTGCCAAACAGACCATAGAGGAATATATAAAGAGCGGAAAGACGATTGCGGTTCCAAGGGAGCTCCCTCCTGAGCTGAGTGGAAAGGCAGGTGTTTTCGTAAGCCTGAAAAAAATGGGAAATCTCAGGGGCTGTATAGGCACATTTGAGCCGACAACAGAGACTGTTGCTCAGGAGGTTGTCAGGAACGCCATTGCAGCGGCAACGCAGGACCCCCGATTCCATGCCGTGGAAGAGGACGAGCTGCCTGAGCTGGAATATTCCGTAGACGTCCTTTCGCCTCCGGAGAGGATACAGGGCAAAGAGGATCTTGACCCGAGGAAATACGGCATCATTATTGTTCAGGGGATGAGACGGGGACTCCTCCTTCCCGATCTTGAGGGCGTTGATACGGTTGAGGAGCAGCTGAGGATAACAAAGATGAAGGCAGGGATCTGGACAGACGAGGATCTCGATATCTTTCGGTTCACTGTTACGCGTTATCGGTGAATCTGCAGGCAGCCGTGCAGGAAGAAACCAGGGGATTCAGATCACCGGCCGGCATTGCCGTCATCCGCTATCTTGTGGTTGCTGCCTTGCTTGCAGCTCTCTGCTTTGAGGGATACTATATCTTTTTATTAAGGACAACAATAAAGAAACAGACCGAGGAGCTCAGGAACATTTCGGTGCAGCTTCAACTTCTCAAGAGCGAACGTGAAACGCTGAGCGAAGAGATATCCTCGGCAAGGAAACATGCAGGAGAAAAAGACAATGGAAATACCGGCCAGAGGTAATATCAGGGACACGAGCCTTGCCCGGCTGCTGGTGCAGCTGAACAGGAACAGGGTGATTGGCACCCTATCCCTCACCACACCATCCTTTACCAAAAAAATATACCTCAGCGAAGGTGATGTCATTTTTGCCTCATCAACCTATGAGGATGACCGGCTGGGCGAGATGCTCCTGAAGGCCGGAAAGATCACGGTTGAGCAATACGACAAGTCAGTCGAAGTACTGAAGGCAACAAAAGACAAGCGGCAGGGCGCAATTCTGGTAGAGCTGGGATATCTGACGCCAAAGGACCTCTTCTGGGGGGTCAAATACCAGGTGAGAGAGATCATTCACAGCATGTTCGTTGTCGAGGAAGGTGATTACGATTTCCGCGAGGGAGAACTTTCGACCCAGGAGGTCATCACCTTGCGGATGAGCGTCGGCAACCTGATCTATGCAGGCGTGAACAGGATCGTGAACTGGACAAGGATCCGGAAAGAAATGCCTCACACGGACTCTGTGCTGAAGCTGAGCGAAGATCCCCTCAGCCTTTTTCAGGACATTGAACTGACGCAACAGGACAAGAAGATCCTTTCGCTGGTTGACGGGAAGAGAACCATAAAAGAGATCATCGACAGCTCCTGGATGGGTTCTTTTGAGGCCTTGAAGGTGCTCTATGTGCTCTGGTCGATCGGCATGGTCGAAGATCAGGTTTCAAAGGAAGACGAAACCGTCGGGAAAGAGAAAGAAGCAAATACTGAAGATGCGGTCTCGCTGAGTGACATCCTCACACCGCTTTCTGAAGAGGACGAGATACTGCTCAAGAAAGTCGACGAGATCTATTCGCATATCAGCAGTATTACCATGATAGAACTCCTTGAGGTAGATGCAAAATCTGACAGCGAAACGATCAAACGAAATTATTACCGTCTTGCAAAGGAGTTCCATCCTGACCGGTATTTCAGCTCAACGGACCCGTCCGTCAAGATCAAGCTTACGACGATATTTGATGCCCTCACCAAGGCATACAATACCCTCAAGGATGACCGTAAACGCGACGAATATTTATCATCGCTGCTTGGATCCAAACAGAAAGAGGGGACGCTTGATGCCGACGTGCGTGCTGCTGAACAGTTCAGGGAAGGCGTAGCTGATTTCAAGAAAGGCGATTTCTGGGGTGCGATCGACAAGTTCAAATGGGCCACAAAGCTGGCATCAAAGAACGCCAATTACTGGAGCTACCTCTCCCTTGCCTATTCAAAGGTCCCGGGACGCGTGAAGGAGGCTGAGGAGGCGCTGCTCACCGCCATGAAGCTTGACCCTTACAATGCAGAGCTTCACTCCCATCTTGGACTTGTCTATATGAAGGCAGGGCTCAAAAAGAGGGCATATGCCGCATTTGAGAAGGCGCTGAAGATAGACCCGAAGAATGAAAAGGCAAAAAAAGGATTGGAAAGCACAAAGGTTTGAGCCGGGGTCGTGTTACCGGCAAGTATCACGCAGTATTGGGGAACCAGATCTTTTCCTTTTCGTAAAACGAAAAATATCAGAGCAAGATAAGGTTATGTCCGCCTGAAGATACCGCTCTTGCCGCCGGTCTTTTCGATCAGCATGATGTCAGAGATGACCATTTCTCTATCAACTGCCTTGCACATGTCATAGATCGTCAGAGCTGCTGCGGATACTGCAATCAGGGCCTCCATCTCAACACCGGTCTGTCCGGTTATCTTTACACGCGCCTCTATGACAATCCCGCTCTTCTTCCGGTCCAGGGAAAAGTCGACAGACACGGAAGTAATGTTCAGGGGATGGCAGAGGGGGATCAGCTCAGAAGTCTTCTTTGCAGCCATGGTGCCTGCAACCCTCGCCACGCCGAGCACATCGCCTTTTGCAATGCTGTTGTCCTGAATGAGCTTCAGCGTTGTCTTTTTCATGCTCACAAAACCGCGGGCAACCGCCGCTCTCTGCGTCAGGGGCTTCTCTGATACATCGACCATTCTCGCTTTGCCGCTCCTGTCAATATGGGTAAGCCTTTTCATCCGCCTATCCTTGACATTGGCCGCTTGACAGCGTGCGGACCGGGAAGAGATGGCTTGAGCGCAGAAGATGAAGCATTCAGGTTATGCTCCTTCGGTTTCACCTCGATAGAAAGTTTCAGCAGCCGTTCTATCTCCAGGTCAGAGGCTCCGCTTCTGAGTGCTGAGCGGAGATCGATCTCTGTCTCCGAGAAGAGACATGGCCGGAGTTTTCCGTCAGATGTCAGCCTGAGCCGGTTACAGTCTTTGCAGAAATGGTGCGTCAGCGCGCTGATAAACCCGATCACGCCCTTTGCACCTTCAAGGCGGTAATACTTGGAGGGCCCGTTTTTTCGAACGCGCACAGGGGAGAGAGGCCCCAGTGTTTCTATGACCTTCCTTATCTCATCTGTTGTCATATACTTTTGAGGACTCCAAAAACCCACTGATCCTGTGGGCATGCATTCGATAAAACGCACATGATGATCAGATTCGATGGTAATTCTGGCAAAGTCGAGGATCTCGTCCTCGTTCATACCGCGAACAGGGACCATGTTTATCTTTACCGGCAGCAGCCCGGCCTGTTCTGCTGCATGCAGACCTTTCAGCACAACAGTAAGGTCTCCGCCGCGGGTTATCTCCCTGAACCGATCAGGCCTGAGAGAATCGATGCTGATATTCACCCTGTCAAGTCCTGCATTCGCAAGGCTTGCTGCATGCTCTGCCAGCAGCAGCCCGTTTGTCGTGAGGCTGAGCTCCTCGATGCCGGCAATCTTCCTGAGCGATGAGACAAGAAAGGTCAGATTTTTCCTGACGAGCGGTTCCCCGCCGGTCAGCCGGATCTTTCTGACGCCCAGCCCGGCTGCAATCTTTGCCACCCTGATGATCTCCTCATAGCTGAGAATAGCCGTATGCGCTGCAGAAGCAACACCGTCAGAGGGCATGCAGTAGATGCACCGCAGGTTGCATTTGTCCGTGATCGATATCCTCAGGTAGTCAATGACCCGGGAAAAGCTGTCTGTCAGCGAGTTCATCTCTTTTTGGACGGCTTCTTGTCCAGTTCTGCAAGTTTCTTCCTGGCAGCCTCAGCGTCCTTTGTATTAGGATATTTTTCGACAAGCTTATTCAGGATGATCTTGCCTGTCTTGGCATCGCCTATCTCTGCAAAGGCATATCCCTGCTTGAGCAGGCCGCTGCTGACCTTGTCGCTGTCCGGATATTTCTTCAGCAGGGTCTCATAAGCAAGGATCGCGCTTTCAAAGTCTTTCTCCCCGTAGTATGATTCAGCGATCCAGAACTGCGCATTGTCCGTGAGATCGGTCTTCGGATATTCCCTGATAAAGGCCTCGAACCTCTCCCTTGACTCCTTGTACTTCTTGTCCCTGAAGAGTTGGTAGGCTGCATCATAGGCCTTTGCCTTCGTGTCTGCAGCGGGTTCGACCGGTGTCTCGACCTCTGTCTTTGCCGTGTTGTTCGGTTTCAGTGATGCATCGGCTGCATCGTTTGCAGGTTCCTTTGGCCTTCCCTGGTTTTCAAGGGCAGACAGCCTGTCCTTCACCATCTTTATCTGCGTCTCCAGTCCGGCTATCTGCGCCTTAAGAAGGTCCCGTTCTGAGCTGATCTCCTTCAGGGATTTCTCCGTAAAATACCTGTTCTCGTCAAATCTGCCTCTTAGCTCCTGAAGGCCGCTTGAGGTCACATGTATCTTGGAAAAAAGGTCTGCCTGGCTTTCCTTCACCGGAGTGAAAGAATCCTCCCTGACAACACCGGAAGTCTTTTCCTTCAGAGAGTCTATCTCCTTTCGCGCCTCCAGGCTGCTTCGCTGCAGTTCATGAAGATCGCTTCTCACCCGGTCCATGTCATTGCCGGAAACACAGGCTGACAGAAAGAGAACAAGAAACAAAGAACATGCCTTCTTCACAATTACTTGCCCACCTTTATAAGAACCGTGAAATGAGCCCTTCTGTTCTTTGCCCAGCAGCTTTCGGTCTGTTCTTTGCAGGCAGGCTTCTCTTCGCCATAGCTGATCACATCGATCCTTCCTGATGCAACGCCGAGACTGACAAGATAATCCTTTACTGCCTTGGCCCTGCGGTCACCAAGTGCAAGGTTGTATTCATTTGTGCCTCGCTCGTCGCAATGGCCCTCAACAGATAATCGTGCAGTCGTGTTTTTTGTCATCCACGACGATACTGCCTGGAGCGTCTGTTTATATGACTCTTTCACCTCATACTTGTCATACTCAAAAAGAAGGTCTGAAAACAGGTTTTCTTTGCTCTCCATATACTGGGCACCCTTACCCATTGCATCAGAAGAATCAACATTTCCGTCAAGCCGTTTCTCGGTTATTTTTTCCTGGTCTTTCTGCTGCTTCATATCCTTCTGCTGCTGTCCCTGCTGTCCTGAGTCAGGCTGAGTGACCGCCCTCTTTTGGCAGGCGGCAAGTCCGAATGCGATAACGACAGATACGGCGATCACGACCATTAAACTTTTTGCTTTCATCTGCATCCTCCTTTGATTCTTGTTATTAGTTTGGTGACCATCCCGGGGCAGTGGAACGAAGCCCCCGGGGGCTGATCTTCTTCTGGGCCTCTCCATTTGCCCTCATGATATATATCCCTTTTGTGCCATCCCGGTCAGAAGAGAACGTTATATGCCTGCCCTCAGGAGAAAAAGATGGATCCTCGTTGTTGCCGCTTTCTGTCAGCTGCATAAGCGTTGACCCATCAGGTTTCACAATACAGATCTGGTTCTTCCCCCGCCTGCAGGAAAATACGATCCGGTCGCCCGATGGCGACCAGGCGGGAGATGTATTATAGGAACCCTCAAAGGTGATCCTCCTGATATCACTCCCGTCAGCACGCATCAGATAGATCTGCGGGCTTCCGCCGCGGTCAGATACAAAAGCGATCTGGCTGCCGTCAGGGGAAACCACCGGTGAGACCTCGATGCCCTGCGTAAACGTGAGCTTCTTTACTGACTCGTCTTTAAGAGACAGCAGATAGATGTCAGGGGTTCCGTCTTTTGTTGAAGAGAGGGTTATTGCATCACCTTTTGGTGAAAAACCGCCTGCCATATTGGTGCCTTTTGACGCGAATATCTTTTTTTCGGTCATTTTCCCGAAGTCTAACAGATAGATACCCCATTGTCTACCGCGCTCGGAGGAATAGACAATTTTTGCGCCATCAGCTGACCAGTGCGGTGCAAGGACCAACGATCCCTTTAGTCCAAGCTTTCTTACCCGGTGGCCGTCCCAGTCCATGACATAAATGCCTTTTTCTCCGTCGTCTTCCGCAACAAAAGCGATCTTTGTTCTGAACATGCCGGTCTGACCGGTGAAGGCCTTATAGATATCATTCGAAATATTATGCGCAAGCTGTCGGATAAGATCCTTGTCTGAACGATACTGCTTATTTAGGATCATATTACCTTCAAATACGTCATAGACCGACAGATCAACCGCGACGCCCTGTTCCGTTGTGATCGTTCCCTTCACAACAGCCTCTATGCCAAGAGGCCTCCAGTTCTGCTGACTGAATTCCTGTGAGGCCTGCTCTATGTACGAGGCTTTATCAATGCAGACAAAAAGACCGGTAAACGTGAGGTCGTCCCTGATAATATCAGAGAGCTCCCTGCCCTGAGCACCTTGCAGATCGTAGATAGCTATGGGGAGTTTTTTGGCAGAAGGCGAAGTAATGTCGATATAAACCCTGGCTTCAGCGACCGTGAATAGTGAAGCGTGAAGCGTGAGGAGCAAAGCAGCATACAGAATCGTCCCGCTCCATGCCATCCGGCCCGTGCCCCATGCCCAATGCCCTATCACGGATAGAACCTCATACCGATCTCCATCTCCTGTGGCGGCGGCGTGACAGGAGAGGCTTTTATAATCGCCTGCTGAACTGATCGATCAAACAGAGGATTCCCGGATTTTTGTTCGATTTCAAGCACCTGGATGGTCCCGTCTTTCTGAATTCTTACGTTTATGGTCATCAGCAAATCCTTATCTGCCCAATCAGGATAAAACCATCCAGCCTTAATTTCAGCGACGATTTTGTCCATATAGGTTGCCGTTCCCTGTGATGATCCGGAACCCCGCCCCGAGCTTTTCGGGGAACTCTTGCTTTGACTGCCGCTGACAGATGAGACCTTTCTGTGCAGATCGACTATGTCGTGCATCTTCTTTTTCGCCTTAAGTGCAGATAACTGCTCCTCAAGCCGCTTCAAATCGGCCTTTGAATCCCTGACTGCTTTTTCCGGCTGCCTGATGTGCTCTATTCCTGTGCCCTGCTCACGCTTCCCGGGTATTTCTTCTGTAGCCCCTCCCCGGGAAGAACTGGTTGGGCCAACAAGACTTACTTCATACGGAGAAGGCATGACAACGTTTCGGGAATACCTGAGGATAAGCGCTGCTATAAGGAAAAAAGTGAGGTGCAGAGCAGCAGAGAGAACCGTTGTTGCCTGAAGACTCGGCCCCCTCATTTCAGATCAAGCTTTGGTTCTGTTATCATTCCCAGTTTTTCGATTCCTGCCTCCTTGATCTCACCCATCACCTCAACCACCAGACCATAGGGCACATCCTTATCTGCCTTGAGAAAAACATTCGGATTCAGCTTACTAACAGCTATGAGCTTCTGCTTCATCTCTGCCATCGAAACCGGCGTATCATTCATATAGACTGTCCGATCCCGCTTTATGACAAGAGATATCCTTTCGTCAGGGGGAAGTTCCTTTCCTTTTGCCTTGGGCAGATTCACGTCAACCCCTTGCTGCATAAGCGGAGCAGTCACCATAAAGATGACAAGCAGCACCAGCATGACGTCAACAAAAGGCGTCACATTGATCTCTGAAAGTACGGTTCTATTCCTGTTTGTCTTCATTCAGCGGCTTTTGAGAAAAGTTCAAGGAGATCCTCAGAAAAATCTTCCATCTCCAGGATCATTTTTCTGGACATACTGAGATAGTAGTTATACGCAATAACTGCAGGGATAGCTGCTGCCAGGCCGACCGCAGTTGCGATAAGCGCTTCGGCAATGCCCGGGGCAACAACCGCGAGAGAGGCTGAGCCTGCAGAACCGATACCATGGAATGCATTCATGATTCCCCAGACCGTTCCGAACAGACCGATAAAAGGGGCTGTTGAGCCTGTTGTTGCAAGAAAGTTAAGGTATTTTTCGAGCTTCACCGATTCAAGGGTCTCGTATCTCCTGAGCAGACGCTTTATCTCATTCTTGTCTTTTTTCGCTTCGTCGGTATAAACCGCCTTGAAAACGTTTGCGATCGGGCTGAGCGTAAGGCTCCTCGTTGACTGAAATAGTGATTTGGGATCACGGTTCGAGCGGTATATTCGCTGGAACTGGGCTGACTCCTTGTTGGCTGAAGAGAAATACCTCTGCTTAAAGAAGATGATGGCCCAGGAGATCACAGAAAATGACATGAGGATCAGCAGAACAGCTTTAACAATATATCCTGCATTAAGAATAAGCTGTATGACGGAATTATTCATGGATACCCCTTACAGTTTTAAAGAATTTAATGAATTCACTGTCAAAAGTCAAATTAAGAAATTTTAACTTTTTTTCTGAAATTAAACCATAAATTAAAAGAGTTTTTTCTGTTATAATAATTTCCCCGAAGAGGTAGTCAACGTGGTTGCTCGCTTCAGCGAGTCCGCCGGGGCGGAAAGACGACGGTCTGGTTTAAATCGGAGAGGTGGCCGAGCGGTTGAAGGCGACGGTCTTGAAAATCGTTGTAGGGGCGACTCTACCGTGAGTTCGAATCTCACCCTCTCCGCCATTTACCTCTTTCATCATGTCCACCTCATGCAGCCCTGCTCTGCAGCCCTCCATTTTGTTTGTTGTGAGAGTCATTAATTAGCGGTATAATCTGAGCAGGAATTAAAGGGAGGGTATCATGCCCGGAGAACCAGAAGAAGATGTCCTGAAATTCATAGCAAAAAATGGCGAGAAGATCACACTCAGACTCGCTGGGTGTCAGGATGCCGAAGAGATCATCAGCGTGATCAAGACAAATGCTCCGGACAGGAGTTATGTGCTGATGGAGCACTATGGCACAAAGTCGGATTCAGTCAAAAAATATATCTGCAGCATGGACTTTGAGAAAAACCTGCTGATCGTTGCGATCACAGACCATGCTGTGGTTGGAGCACTTTCAGGCATTCAGATGGATGGCGGTAAAAGCCCGCAGACAGCGCATATTCTGAATATAGGCCTTCATCTTGTGCCTGCATATCGCGGACTCGGGATCGGCTCTCAGATGCTGGACTATGCTATTGACTGGGCAAGAGAGCGCAGGTTCAAGAAGTTGGAGGCGAACATCTTCACCACCAATAAAAAGTCCCTTCATCTTTTCGAACGGGCAGGGTTTATTGAAGAGGGCATGCGGCATAAAAGAATTCGTATAGGCAAACAATATATTGATGAAGTGCTTATCGGAAAGATCTTGTAGCATAGAAACCCGAAAATCCCAATTCTCATCCCGAATTCCTTATTCTTTCTGTTGCCGGTCTTCAGGCGCAAGCATATCGGAGAGTTTCGCAAACTCCTCGAGACTCAATGTCTCGGGCCTTCGTTGAGGATCGATCCCGGTTTTTATCAATATTTTTTTTATGTCCTGGAAGGCTTTCAGGGAATTCGAAAGTGTCTTCCGCCTCTGCGAAAATGCGGTCTTGACAACCCTTGTGAAAAGCGCCTCGTCCTGCACAGACACTGCCGGCTCCTTCCGCAGCTTCATGTGGATCACCGCTGAATCAACTTTTGGCGCCGGCCTGAAGGCTTCTTTGGGGATGATGAACTTTAGCTCAGGCTCAGCGCGAAACTGCACCATGATCGAGAGAACGCCGTAATCCTTTGTGCCCGGCCCTGCCACGATCCTCTCAGCCACCTCCTTCTGTATGGTAAGGGTCATGGACTCCACTGATCTGCGGGCATCGATAAGTCTGAAGATAATTGGTGTAGTGATATAGTAGGGTATGTTCGCCACAACCTTGAACCGGTCAAGACGTTCAAAGGGAAATTTAAGCGCATCACCGAAAACAAGATCGATGTTATTCAGGTCCTTCAGTTCTTCGGTAAGTCTATTGTACAGATACTGGTCAAGCTCGATGGCAATGACTTTTTTTACTCTTTCGGCCAGGAGTCTTGTAAGCCTTCCCGGCCCGGGACCTATCTCGAGCACGGTGTCGCTTGCAGAAAGATCGGCAGGCCGGATTATGTTAAGAAGTATCGACGGGTCAAAAAGAAAATTCTGGCCAAGATGTTTCTTGGCCATCAGAGCTTCAATCTCGCAGCGAGCTTGATCGCCTCGATCATGCTCGAAGGTTTGGCAATGCCCTTCCATGCGATGTCATAGGCAGTGCCGTGATCAGGTGAGGTCCTGATGATCGGCAAGCCGATCGTCACATTTACGCCTGTATCAAAGCAGACCATCTTTAGGGGGATAAGGCCCTGGTCGTGATACATGCTGACAATGATGTCAACGTCACCCTTATATGCCTTGTGGAATATGGTATCCGGCGGGTAGGGTCCGGTGACCGGAAGGCCATCTTTTTTTGCATCTTCGATCGCCGGAGAGATCGCTTCAATTTCCTCTGTACCGAAAATGCCTGCCTCGCCTGCGTGCGGGTTCAGGCCGGCAACAGCAATCCTCGGACTGCTTATCCCCATCATGTCGCATGCTTTTTTCGCCAGCCTTATGGTTTTCAGGACCGCCGCTCTTGTAATGAGTTGGGGCACGTTTCTGATTGACGTATGTATGGTTACCAGAATAACCCGCAGCGGACCACCGGCAAGCATCATGGCATAGTCTGTCGTATGGGTAAGTTCTGCAAGCATCTCTGTATGACCATGCCATTTCTGACCTGCCATTTTCAGGGCCTCTTTTGATATAGGTGCTGTCACGATAGCATCAGCCTGCCCGTCCCTTGCAAGCTCAACAGCCTTTTTGATGTAACTGGCACAGGCCCTGCCGCCCTCTGCTGAAGGTCTGCCTTGTTGAAAGCCTTTCAGTGCACCGGTGTCTATGATTCTCACGGTCCCCGGAGAGGGAAACGCATCAGAAGGAGAACGAACAGGAACAAGATTAAGGCGGGCACTGCAGACCTTCAATGCCTCCTGCATAACAGTTTGATCGCCGATCACGATCGGGTGGCAGGCGGTCTGCACTTCAGGGTTCTGAAGTGCATTGACAATGACCTCAGGCCCTATGCCTGCAGGGTCTCCCATAGTTATTGCAACTGTTTTCGTCATAGCAGCTAATCCTCTCCATGGCCAGGGAAGACAAGGGTCTCCCTGCCATATGTTAATCGCCGATTATTTTGACCAGCACGCGTTTTTTTCTTCTGCCGTCGAATTCTCCATAGAAGACCTGCTCCCACGGTCCGAAGTCGAGTTTGCTGTTTGTGATCGCAACAACAACCTCCCTGCCCATGATCTGGCGCTTCAGATGGCCGTCTGCGTTGTCCTCTCCTGAATTGTGACGGTATTGCGAAACAGGCTCATGCGGCGCAAGCTTTTCAAGCCATGTGTCAAAGTCATGATGAAGCCCAGACTCATCATCATTAATGAATACTGATGCCGTAATATGCATGGCATTTACCAGCACAAGCCCTTCTCTGATGCCGCTTTCCTTCAGGCATTCCTCAACTTTAGTTGTGATATTGATAAAGGCCCTGCGCGTCGGAACATCAAACAAAAGTTCTTTTCTGAAGCTCTTCATGCGTTACATCATAGCAACTCCTCAGGCTTACTACAAGACAGACCTACGGATTGCTCGCATCCGATTTGTTTAAGGATAAAGTGAAGTTATCTTTATAACATCTTAAACTTAAAGAATAATATTGACTTTTTTGACAGCCAATGCTTTAATCTCCCTATGCAGTCCCCCTTCAGTCGTTTAAGAGAAGAGAGGAGACCTTCAGTTCTGGTCGTGGATGACGTCCAGCCAAACCTGGAACTGATGGAGGCTGTTTTCGAAAAGGCAGGCCTGCAGGTGCACTCTGCCTTGAATGCCGATGCAGCTCTGGCCGTGTACATAAAGGAGCGTATCGACATAGCGGTGCTCGATGTGATGATGCCCGGCATGAACGGTTTTGAGCTCTGCAGAAGGCTCAAGCATTTTTCAGAAAAAGAATTCCTTCCTGTTGTCCTTATAACAGCGCTCCATGACAAAAAAAACAGGATCACCGGCATAGAGGCAGGGGCTGACGACTTTATCACCAAACCCTTTGACACGCAGGAACTGCTCGCCAAGATCCGCTCGCTCCTTAAGTTAAAGGAGCTTCATGAACAGCTTGACCATTCAGAAAATGTCATCTTCAGCCTTGTCCTCACCCTGGAGGCAAGGGACCATTACACCAAAGGCCACTCAACCCGGGTCGGCGACCTTGCCTCTGAATTTGGCGCTTTTCTCGGTTTTCCATCCAGAGACCAGGGGGTCCTCAAAAAAGCCGGGGTCCTCCATGACATCGGCAAGATGGCGCTGAGCGAGACGATCCTCAAGAAACCTTCCGGGCTGACGAGCGAAGAGGCCGAAGAGATCAGGAGGCATCCGACACTCGGCGAGGATATCTGCAAACCTCTCAAATCCCTTCGCGAAATATTGCCCGGCATCAGGCACCATCATGAACGCTGGGACGGCGCAGGATTTCCTGATAATCTTCATGGCCGGACAATTCCGCTCATGGCAAGGATGCTTTCGATCCTCGATGCCTTTGATGCCATGGTCTCGATCCGGCCCTATCGCGGCAAAAGGTCCACGGATGACGTTATTTCAATCATGGAAAAAGAGCGGCTCTCGGGCCAGTGGGATCCTGAACTTACAGGCATATTCATTCGCATGATGCGCATCATGGAAAAAGGTGATTACACCTATGCTTAGGATCGCGATCGCAGGCGGCGGCATAGGCGGAAGCGCGCTCATATCTCTCCTGCGGGCTGACGCAAACACTAATCTGGTCGGCGTTTTCGAGAAAAAGCTTGAGTCGCCGGGCATTGTGCTCGCCAGAAAATGGAGCATCCCGGTCTTTTCGCGGCTTGAGGATCTTGTGAAGGCCGATCCCGAGCTCGTGATAAATGTTATGGGAGATGCGGACAGCAGCAACCAGATAAGAGAGGCCTTTGACCAGAAGATCGAGGTGGTGGAGGGCGTCGGAGCCCGTTTTCTCTGGGAGATCATCGAAAAACAGAAACGGGCAAAGATAGAAACGATCAAGACGACAGCAGATCAGAAAATTCTTCATAACCTTGCGCTGAAGCTCGGCTCAGCAGACTCGCTCAAGGGATTCTTCGATCTGGTCCTTGCCAAGGCCCTTGATATTGCTGATGCGCCCATTGGCTGCATGGCTGTGCTGAGAAGTCGTCAGATGAAGATAATGGCATCAAAGGGACTGAGCAGGAAATTCCTTGAGAGTGCTTCCTGGAACGCCATGCCTGAGCGTGTCATGGAGGGGCTCTTTCACAAAAAGGATTTCTGCGAGATCCCTGATATGTCAAAGACTCCTGACCTGAGCAATCCTGCGCTTGCCGCCGAAAAGATTAAGTCCGTCCTGGTCTGTCCCATCATCCTGAGA
Organism: Nitrospirota bacterium; assembly: GCA_016214855.1. NCBI lineage: Bacteria > Pseudomonadati > Nitrospirota > Nitrospirota bacterium. The sequence continues at coordinate 28,309 of JACRMT010000007.1, forward strand.
GGTGAAATAGCAGGGGCTGTCTATATTTTTGATTTTAAACCGCGCCTGTACTCTGAACGGCAAAAAAACTCCCTCGCGCTGGTCACGGCCATTGTCAGTCTCACCATAGACCGTTTTGCGCTGATGAAGGGTGTTGAAGAATACAAGATGAAGTTTGCAGGCCTTGCCGGAGCATCCCATGACGCGGTGTTCATCGCGGATTCCAACAACCTCATCATCTCCTGCAATGACACGGCAGCGGCTATGCTCGGATACACCAAAGACGAGCTGGCCGGAAAGACCATGCTGTCGCTCATCAGGAATGGCAACTCAGATGCTGCATTGAGCAAGGCGGCCGGCAAGCGGCTCAACCTTAAGGCGCAGGAAATAACGATCATTGATGCTCATGGCAACGATCTTGAGGTCAGGCTGAATGCCGCTGTACTGAAGGACAAGATGCAGCATGCCTTTGGGACGATCTATGTGATCAGGAGTCTGAGAGAAGAACTGGAGCTGAAGACCGCAATTGAAAAAAAGAGCTTTGAGTTTGAAGAGCTCAGCCAGAACCTTGAGAAGAAGGTCCTTGAAAGGACCGAGGAACTCGAAAAGACCAACCGCGAACTTGAAAGGCTGAACCAGATCAAGGGCAGATTTATCGCTAACACCGGTCATGAGCTCAGAACGCCGCTCAACTCGATCCTCGGCTTTTCTGATGTACTCCTCGAAAAAACGTTCGGTCAGCTGAATGAAAACCAGGAGCGGTATGTCAAGAATATCCATGCAGCGGGCAAACACCTGCTCGAACTGATCAATAATGTCCTGGATATAGCAAAGATCGATGCCGGCAAACACGAGATCATATACGAGTCATTCCGCGTCAGGGACTTTATCGAGGAAGTGATCTCGATCATGAAACCCCTTGCAGAGAAAAAGTTCATCGTGATATCTGAGATGATAAATAATGACGTGGATCTCATAACTGCAGACAGAGTGAAGATAAAACAGATCCTGTATAATCTCCTGTCGAATGCGATCAAGTTCACTCCGGAAGGCGGCAAGGTCGGCGTAAGAGTTGCCTATGACGATGGTCCGGTTGATCCTGCAGCGCTGACATTGACCGACAGCAATGTGCTGAAGTTCTCTGTCTGGGATACCGGCGTCGGCATAGGACCGGGAGACAAGGAGCGCATCTTCGACGAATTCGAACAGGCAGACACCACGCTCTCAAGAGAATATGGCGGTGCCGGCCTTGGGCTGGCGCTTTCAAAAAAACTTGTTGAACTCCACGGAGGCACGATCTGCGTCGAAAGCAGTCTGGGCAAAGGAAGCACGTTTATCTTTACCGTGCCGGTCACCTCTGTTGTTGAGCCTGCAGTGCCCGAGGAACCAGAGGCCATAGGGCTCACCTTTCCCTGGGCAAAGGATGAGGCTCCCCTGCTGCTTGTGGTGGAAGACGATACTGCCACGGCAGAGCTCCTGACGCTCCATCTCTCGCAGGCAGGATATAAGGTTGCCCATGCGTACAACGGTGAGGAGGCCATAGAAAAGGCCAGGAGCATGGCCCCGTTCGCCATTACCCTTGATGTCATGCTGCCGAAAAAGGACGGCTGGGAAGTGCTGCAGACGCTCAAGAGCGACCCGCAGACAGCAGATATACCGGTTATTATCCATTCCGTCGTCGATAACAAGGAGCTTGCCTTTGCACTCGGCGCAACTGACTATCTTATGAAGCCTCTTGATAAAGAGGCCTTACTCTCAAAGCTTGATGAAATTAATATGGCCCTGGGCAAGGTCGTTCTTCCCTCGTCGATCCTGATCATTGAAGAAGAAGAAAGCGTCACGAATTATTTCAGGGAGATCTTCGAGCCTCAGGGCTATCTCATCTATACAGCAACAGAAGGCAGGAGGGGGATCGATCTGGCTATTACGCTCAGGCCGAGCATTATTTTCATGGACTTCAGTCTCTCAGACATGCTCAGCTTTGATGCTATTCAGGAACTGAAGGAGAACCCGTATACCAATAATACGCCGATCTTTATTCTGACAGAGCGCGACATCTCGGTTGAAGACAGAATGACGCTGATGGGCAAGATCGAGCGCATTGTGCGGAAGCATTCCTTTGACACGAAAGAGATGATCGATCATATCAAGGAGCTCGAGATCCTCTATCCCAAGCGGGCAGGTTTGATCGATGAGCTTACCGGAGTATTCAGCCACCGCTATTTCCAGATCCGCCTTGCCCAGGAAGTTGAGGGGGCGACACGGTACAAACTTCCGCTGAACCTTGTGCTCCTCGATATCGATTACTTCGGCAACTATGTTGAAAAGAGCGGAGAGTTTCAGGGCAATATCGTTTTAAAGAAGGTCTCTGAACTCCTGCGAAGAAATATCCGCGGTTCAGATGTCGTGGTGCGTTATGGCGGCGACTCCTTTGCGGTAATCCTTCCCAATACCGTAATATCGGCAGGCCTGTCGCTCAGCAACAGGTTCAATGCTATCATTAAGAACTATCCCTTTGCCCATGAGGAAGAACAGCCTAAGGGTAAGGTCACGGCAAGCGTCGGCATCGTCTTTCTGGACGGCCAGTCAACTGAAGAACTGATCCTCTGTGCGGAAAAGGCGCTTGCCCATGCGATCAAGAAAGGCGGGGACAGGGTAGAGGTCTATTCCCGTGAGCAGCATGAAACCGAGCAGGTCAGATCTTAACGATTATTGCGATATACTCCAGACCCCGATAGGGACGCTTTATCTTGTCTTAAGATCTTCTGCTTTGATCGGCATATCCTTCGAAAAACCTCTCGCAGTCACACCAAAACAGACAAAAGATTCAGCTGCTGCAAAAAAAGAACTGTCAGAATATTTTGAACAGGGAAGATGCAGCTTCAGCTTCAGAACAGCCTTTACTGAAGGCACTGAGTTCGAGAAAGAGGTGTGGGAGTCTTTGAAGGAAATTCCCTATGGCGAGACACGCACATACAAATGGATCGCGGACAGGATCGGGAAACCCCACGCATCACGGGCTGTGGGCAATGCCCTCGGTAAAAACCCCATACCTATTGCCTTTCCCTGCCACAGGATCATAGAGTCTAACGGCTCGATCGGCGGATACACCCCGGGAATTGATATTAAGCGGCGGCTCCTTGAGATCGAGTATTACCATAGACTCTCAAAGACCTGAGAGAGGGAGTTGGCTGCGGAAAAGGGAGTTGAAATAGCAGAAATATCCCTATATTGGTGTTATCCTGCTTGCTTGAGCTTTGCCTTAACCATGGGTCTCACTATAGCCTTGCTCTTTTTTTCATTTTCCCGCAGGCTTTGAAGCATGCTCTGCAGATTATAGTTTGATTTCTTTGCCAGTTCTGCACCGGCTTTGCGAACCTCTTCAACTATTGGATCTTTCCACATAATATTATTCTCCATTTACGCTCTTTACAAAATCACTCCTGAGTATTACCGGATCGTTCGTTATAAGGGGCAGGTCAAGATGCCGGGCAGTTCCGGCAATAAGTCTGTCATGGAGTTCTGGAATATCAGTTATTTCAAAAGCAGATTTTATAATATCAAGGGTCAACGGTTCTTCAATATAATTTAGAGAACCTGAAATTATGCCTTCGATGTCCATCACGGACACTGGTATTCTCTTCTTCTCGTAAAGGTAGGCGATCTCAAAGATCACCACTGACGGGATTATGATAATGTTTTCTCCGGCATCGGCCTTCCTGAGAATTTCATCGACAGCCGTGCTGATTACCTTCACCCCGTTCATAAACTTAATCAGGGCCTGAGTGTCGATCACATACTTCTTCATTTGCTATTTGCCGGCCTCATCCAGAATATGTTTCTGGGACTGTTTGCTGAGTTTTTTCAGCTCTCCCTCAATGCCGGCATAATCAATTTTATGCCCTTTGAAAAGACCGCCGATCTTTGCTATTTTCTTCTTTTTTTCAGGGAAAATAACAAGGACTTCGGCAGAGCCCTTGATTCCAGGCTTCTCGATCAGTTCAACCATCCCGTTATGGTAAATACCCTTAACCGCATTCATAGCTTAAACCTCCTTGAAAGCGTCTGTTTTATTTTATCCTTTTTATGCTGCGTTTGCTACTGCTCCCCACCACAATCGCAATCTCTTCCGGTGAGAGGACGTAGAGGGCATAGCCTTGATTATTTATCTGTTTTTCGAGGCCAGCAAAAACTCGAACTCCATTAATCGTCATAATTTATTCCCAACTTTTTCTTTGCCTGCCTTTAGAATCACCTTCCCCCAACCGTCCGGCACAAGCCCTTCCTGTCTCATCCATTGCAAAGCTCTTTCCAAGACGGCACGCTCATATCGTTTTTTATTTTCATCCCATTTATAGAAGTCTTCAATCAATAAGTTATCATTTATTTCCTGCTGCTGGATAATTCTATTGTTCCATACGGCATAGAGAGTTGAAGCTATTTCAGGCTTTTCGTAGGTTGAGTTTTTGAAATAGTTAATGATTTTATCCACTCTTTTCAATTCATCTTCGGAAAAGAGATTATATGTCGCCATTGATTTTAAATGACTTTGCCCTGGTTTAAAAAAATATCGCGAACCATCCTTTTTTCTAATAAACCATTTGCTCTTTTCGACTTGCTCAAAATAAGGATAGGTAAAACTATTGTCGTATGGGCCAGCCACCTTCTGGATATATTTTTGATTCAGATTGCGTTTGATAGCTATATGGTCAGCTAAATGCAACAACTTCTCAAATTTGGTGTCGCCAAAGTACGGGTCATTCAAGGATTGATTGATAATGTAAGTAGCAAGCACTTTTCGTTTCAGGAATGCTTTGTCTTCTGCTTTCTGCAAGACAGGCAACTGAATAATTTTTGCTTTCGGCTGTAACGCCTCCCTCAACGCCGATTGCAGCAGCATATTTGTCTGCTCTTTGCTCTGACGGATGCTTTGTTCCAGATCATCGCACAAATGCATGAGTTGCTCCAGCTTGGCGACGATACGGTGTTGTTCTGGAAGGGGAGGGAGTGGAATAGCATATTTCGATAAGGATTTTCCTGTAAGGTGTTGAATCCCTGCCCCAGTAAAATAATCAATCAATCTTTTGGTATTTGCATCTGACAAAATGCAGTAGAACAAATACTTGCTACTTAATACTTTCCCATTAACTCTTACTCTGTGAAGCGCTTTCTGGAATTTGATTGGCGTTTCATTCTCCCAAATTGCTGCTCTACCCGGCTCGCCTCCCTCACAAATCACTAAATCTTCTTTAATTATTGAAAATCTATCCTCTTCGCTTTCTGTAAATCTCATTTCCTTTAAATCGGAGAGATCAAAACCACCCCATCTAACGTTTGTATTTCTCAAATACGGCTGTAATGACCCTTTGTTTTTTATTTGGTCTAACATTTTGCCCAAGCACATTTCTGCTATAGTTCCCAACCTGCACCACACCCAGCTTTCTGGAACTTCAAAAGAGATTTCATCTTTTTTGATCGGAGGCAGTCCTTTTTGCTTCCAATTTTTCTTGTCACCCTGAGCCTGTCGAAGGGCAGTTTTAATCTTCTTGAGCAGTTCACTTGCTGGTTCGTCTTTTGGGTCTTGCTCTACCAGCTTGCCCTGCATAGCCTCACGTAAAAAGGCTTGGCGGAGTTGTTTTACCAAATCAAGCTGGTGAGTGAGTTCGGCGGTGAGAGTAGTTCCTTTCTTATCAGTTATTTCATACAGGTTTTCAATTCTAATTTGATGGCCCACATCTGGCAGCGGAATTTCCCAGTTCAAAACATCTATTGGCCTAATCGCTGCATAGTTAGTAGAACCAGTTGCTTTAATCTGCTCCTGAAGAATTAACAACTTTGAAACTACCTCTAAGTATCTCGGTCTTATTTTATCTTCATCTAGTTCAAATAAATAATAATGACTGCTAACAATTGCTCCCTCTAATTCTTCAGGCACAAATCCATATCCACCAACTTTTGCATCCATTTCAGCTACAAGGAAATCGCCTGATTTACATATCTGTTGTTTCTTAGTTCTAATGGTTTTGCCTTTGATCATTTCACGGAGAACAACACCTCGTCTATGCAGTTGAACTCGGCAAAGCTTATACTCTGCATTATCATTTATTGTGATGAAACCTTTACGATGAGATAAAACTTCCCCCAACCGTACTTTCTTCCAGCTCATCGCACAGCCTGTTTCAACTGGTCCAACAAAGCATTACTCTTGTCAAAACTCTCATGCAGCATCCCCATCAGCTCCGAGCTGCTGTATTCGTGGGCCTCTTCCTGCTTGTTCGGATTTTTAATATCCAGATCATAACCACGCTCAACAATGGTCTCAATATTTACCTTCCAACAAACATCACTTTCAGTTCTTTTCTTCCACCACTTTTTAATCGGGTTTAATTCTTCCAGCCGTATCGGCCTGGTCTTGCTGTATGCCTTCTGTCCTTCGGGCAAGCGGTGTTCGTAATACCAGATGTCTTTAGTAGGTTTGCCTTTTTCAAAAAATAACAGATTGGTTGCTACTGTTGCATAGGGCTGAAAAACGGAATTCGGCAGGCGGATGATGGTATGGAGATTGCATTCTTCAAGCAGTCGTTGCCTTACTCTTTGTTTTACGCCTTCGCCTGTTAGCGAGCCGTCGGGCAACACGATGCCTGCGCGGCCTCCGTGCTTGAGCAGGTGTATCATCAAAATCAAAAACAGGTCGGCGCTTTCTTTTGTTCTGTAGTTCTGCGGAAAATTGTTCTCGTTGCTGTTGGCCACAATCCCGCCAAAAGGCGGATTGGCTTCAATAATATCAACCCTCCTGTGTTTTTCGGTATAATTGCTCAATGGTTGGTCTAAGGCATCTCTGAAAGTAATATTCGGCACTTCAATATCATGCAAAATCAAATTGGTGATTGCCAGCAGATAAGGCAAGGGTTTGTACTCCCACCCTGCCACATTTTCAGCAATGCTGCGCCTGTCTTCTATGTTGTTGGCCTGCTTTTTCTGGTGCTCAATTACTGCGGTAATAAACCCGCCTGTACCCGTTGAAGGGTCAAGCATTTTTTCGCCTAATTGCGGATTTATTATTTCAGTAATAAATTGAGTTATAGCCCTTGGCGTATAAAATTCTCCGCTTTTGCCCGCGCTCTGCAATTCCTTCAGAATGCCTTCATAAATTTCGCCAAAGGCGTGGCGGTCTTTGGCAACGTTAAAGTCAAGCTCATTGAGTTTGTTCAGCACCTTGCGGATATTGCCGCCGCTCTTCATGTAGTTATGGTTGCCTTCAAACACTTCGCGCACAATCAACGCCCGGCGGTTGCCGGTATTTACACTAATATTGCGGAGGGCCGGAAACAGCTTTCGGTCAACAAACTCCAGCAGCTCATCCCCTGTATCTCCTTCATCATTGGCAGCCCATGACTCCCAACGGTACTGTGCCGGAATGGGTGACTTATATTTGTCGTCCAGAAGAGACATTTCTTTGTCTTTGTCGCTAAATATTTTCAGAAAAAGCATCCAGCCCAATTGTTCAACGCGCTGCGCGTCACCATTCAGACCAATGTCCTGCCACATGATCTTGCGTATGCTTTCTATAATGCCTGAAACATTGCTCATGCCCTATGCCGCCTTATAAAGTTCATTCTCCAATTCCTTTACAGCCTCCAGATATTTATCCCTGCCGCCAAACTCATGGATGATCTCTGTCGGCGAACCGAACTCTGTTAAGGGTTTTACCTTCAGGACCTCCAGGCTTTCTATGTTTTCAACCCCTTCATCTGCATATTTGTCCAGCAACGCCTCCAATACTTTTCTGGCATGTTCTCCATATTTTGTGAAGTAGTTGCGCTTCTTCACATTATTTGCCCGTTCTTTTCTCGTCAGGGGCGGCTGGTCAAAAGCCACATGGCAGATCAAATCAAAGAGGTCAACCTGTCTGTCAACGGCATCCTGTAAGGCTTCCACCAAAACACCCTGTTCTTGCAATCCTTTGATGATAGCTTCCTTGCGGTCGGTCGCATTCCATTTGTTCAGGAAGTCGTCAAGCGAGACAAACTGACCTTTGATTATCTCTCCGGTGTGATCTTTCAAACTCGCGGTAATGGGCCGCCCTTGCCGGTCAAAATACAACTCACGGGAAACAAGCACAGACACATCCACGCCGTTTACATATACCTTTTCCCTCGGCTGAGGCGTTGTATACGGCTCTGACGGTGTCCTGACTGCCGGAGGCTCAATAGTAATTTCTTCGCCTGTTACATAATCAATAATCGGGGTCGTGTCATTTTCCTCTTCGTCAATGAGGCTACCTAAATCAGTATCTTCTCTTACAGGCTTGATGCGTATGGGATCGCCGTCAAAATCTCTGTCGGCAAATAAATCGGTGGCATTTCGGAAATCGATAATGGTGAAATAGAGTTTTCCGTATTCCTCATTTATCCTTGTTCCCCTGCCAATGATCTGTTTGAACTTGGTCATTGACGCAATGTTGCTGTCCAACACGATCACTTTACAGGTCTGCGCGTCAATGCCTGTAGTCATTAACTCAGAGGTAGTTGCAATGACAGGATATTTTTCTTCGGGATTTGTGAAGTTGTCCAGTTCCCTCTTGCCCTCTTCGTTATCCCCTGTAATCTGCATCACATATTTATGATTGTCCGAGACCAAATCAGCATTGCATTGAGACAACGCCGTCCGCATCCGTTCGGCATGGTCAATATCCTGGCAAAAGATGATTGATTTTGCAAAGCGGTCATATCCCTTTAAGAACTCGGTTACCTTTTTTGCAACGAGGGCGGTTCGCTCTTCAATTACAAGATTGCGATCAAAATCCTTTCGGTTGTAAATGCGGTCTTCTACCGGGTTGCCATAAATATCGGTTTTGCCTTGTTCTGGTCTCCAACCTTCGACATCAACATTTAGGGCAACTCTTACAACGCGATAAGGGGCCAAGAAACCATCATCAATGCCTTGTTTAAGTGAATAGGTATAGATAGGTTCACCGAAATACTCAATATTGCTGGTTTCTTCGGTCTCTTTTGGTGTGGCTGTCAAACCGATTTGTGTGGCGTTGTTAAAATATTGCAGTATTTCGCGCCATGCGCTATCTTCCTTGGCGCTGCCCCGGTGGCACTCATCCACTACAATCAAATCAAAGAACTCACGGGAAAACTGTTTGTAAATATTCTTGTCTTCTTCAGAACCTGACAAGCCCTGGTACAAGGCCAAATAAATTTCATAGCTCTTGTCCACCTGGCGTTGTTTTACAACCGTCATCTTGTCTTTGAAATGTTTAAAGTCATTTCTTCTTGTCTGATCGAGCAAGGCATTGCGGTCAGCCAAAAACAAAATACGTTTTTTTACACCTGCCTTCCAAAGCCTGTAAACGATTTGAAACGCGGCATATGTCTTGCCCGTACCCGTTGCCATTACCAACAGGATTCTGTTTTGTCCGTTGGCGATAGCTTCAACAGTCCTGTTCACGGCTATTTGCTGGTAATAGCGAGGTTTGCGACCGGTCCCGTCAAAATAATAATCCTGGGCTGCAACTTTTTCCCCATGAGGCGTTGTGATGCCCTTGTACTTTTTATACCTCTCCCAGAGCTGTTCGGGTGATGGAAAGTCATCCAAAGTCAATTCAGTTTCAATGTTGCTATCTGTTGCCGTTCTGTCGTGAAAGAGAAAGCCGTCACCGTTACTGCTGAATACACAGGGGATGTCGAGGATTTGTGCATAGTCAAGGGCCTGCTGAATGCCCGCCCTTACAGAATGATTATTGTCTTTTGCTTCAATAACGGCAATAGGGATATTGGGCTTGTAATATAAGATATAGTCCGCTCTTTTTTGTGTACCTCTTGCTGTGAGCTTGCCGCGAACATATATTTTACCGTCTGTGAAGGAAACTTCTTCCAGAAGTTGAGTCTGTTTATCCCACCCCGCTTTCTCTAAAGCAGGCGTAATACACTTTGTACATATATCGCGTTCGGATAAACTCTTTTTATCAATCATCTGTCTCTCGAATTACCTTGAAACCGGTTGCAATCGAAAGCTCTGTATATTTTTCTGAGGTAAGAAGATCGGAAAGATAGGTTCTTAACTGGAACTGAGGGAGAGAGTTATCAAGCATTTTAGGACTATCCACCAGTATAAAACCCCTCTCCTTTCCAGTTTTCTAAGTGATTATAATTACGTGATATTTTATATGAAAGCGCTGATTATTGCACCCATGGTTTTTTGTATTCTCTATGCGCGATTGAGATCATCGGGATGTCCGAACCGGCCTCTGATCCAAATGATTGTTTCTCTCCTGCAAATAGCTTAGAATAAACAGCTATGACTGAAGCTCAGGAGCTTATCCAGGAACTTACCCGGGAACCCAAGATCGCCTATTTTTCGATGGAAATAGGCGTGCATAACGATATTCCCACCTATAGCGGTGGACTTGGCGTTCTTGCAGGCGATACGATCCGTTCAGGCGCTGACCTCAAGCTGCCGATGGTTGCAGTCACGCTGATGAGCAGAAAAGGCTATTTTACTCAGGAGATCGACAATACAGGCAGGCAGATCGAGCACCCGGCAGTATGGGACCCTGCTGACCACATGAAGCTCCTTCCTTACAGGGTCACGGTCCAGATCGAAGGAAAAGATGTCCAGGTCCAGGCCTGGCTTTATACGGTCAAGAGCCTGACAGGCGGCAGCATCCCCGTCTTTTTTCTTGATACAGATCTGTCTGCCAATGCACCGGAAAACAGGGAGATCACTGCACACCTTTACGGCGGCGACAAAGCATACCGACTGAAGCAGGAGATCGTTCTGGGCCTGGGCGGCGTGCGAATGCTTCATGAGATGGAATTTGATATCAAGAAATATCATATGAATGAAGGCCACGCGAGTTTTCTTATTCTGGAGCTTCTGAACAGATTTAAAAAACCGATCGAAGATGTCTGGGACGAAAAGCTTGTCTGGGACAGGCGGACCGTAAAGAATCTCTGTGTCTTCACGACCCATACGCCTGTTGAAGCAGGCCATGATAAATTCCCCTATGATCTGGTGCTGAAGACGATGGGAGAGATCGTACCTCTTTCATTGCTCCAGGATCTGGCAGGCAAGGACGGCCTTAATATGACCCTGCTTGCCCTGAACCTCAGCCGTTACATCAACGGGGTGGCAAAAAAGCATGGCGAAGTTTCCAAAAGCATGTTCCCCGGATATGAGATCCATGCGATCACAAACGGTGTGCACTCTTTTACCTGGACCTGCGACAGCTTCAAAAAGATCTATGACGAATATTTGCCGGGATGGGCTAATGAGCCTGAGCTTTTTGTGCGGATCGGCCGTATACCGGACGAGAAATTGTGGAGTGCCCATGCTGAAGCGAAACAGCATCTTATCTCCTACGTCAGGGAGCAGACGGGAGTTGAGCTCTCTCCTGATGTCCTGACCCTTGGCTTTGCGCGGAGGGCAACTGCGTATAAAAGGGCAGACCTTCTTTTCAGGGACCTTGAACGATTTGAAAAGATAGGATCAGGCAAGCTCCAGATCGTCTATGCAGGCAAGGCACATCCTCATGATGCTCCCGGCAAACAGCTGATCCAGAACATCTTTGACTACAAGGAAAAACTGAAAGACCGGATAAAGATCGTGTACCTGCAGAACTATAACATGGAGACCGCCCTGAAGATAGTCTCGGGCGTTGACGTATGGCTGAATACACCCCTGAGACCTCTTGAAGCCTCCGGAACAAGCGGCATGAAGGCGACCCATAATGGCGTAATGAACTTCAGCGTGCTTGACGGATGGTGGATTGAGGGACACATTGAGGGCTTTACCGGATGGTCAATAGGTCCTGCTCCGCAGGAACTGACTCCGGGCGCTGATGCAGATGCGCGTGACGCTGAGGACCTCTATCACAAGCTTGAGCATGTGCTCATACCTCTCTATCATAACGAACGCCATACCTGGATCCGTATGATGCAGAATGCGATCGGCAAGAACGCTTATTACTTTAACTCTCACCGCATGATGAGACGATACGTGACCGAGGCATACATCAGATAACCGCTCGTTTTACCTTTTCCGGCTGCAGGTCGGACAGTTCTCCTGCCCAGACACAAAACTTCCGCATGTACTGCACTGAACAAGCTCGATCGGCGTCTGCCAGCCGCAGTGGCCGCATCTGTCTTCACGTTTACTGAGAGGCTGTGAACAGTTAGGGCATCGCCTTCCTGCGGCTTCGGCCTTTAAAGACGGCAGGATCAAAATAACAATGGTGAACAGAGGCAGGATAAAGCAGAGCAGAAACCAGAATAAAACGCTCCTTCCTTTTTTTGCCGCGATAAAGCCCCCAACAATGCCGGCGATCAGTTGAAGAATATAGAGTCTTGCCATAGTAGTCTTATCTCACTGCGGAAGTTATATCTTCCGATGCTTAGGGGAAGAGGTTGCCGGCCCTGAGCACCTTCAGGTCCCAGGCAATATCTGCCGTGCTCTTTTGATTTCTGAAAGAAAGGGAGAGAGTATCCCGGTCAGGCATCAGCACAGTCCTTGGAAAGGCACAGTAGAACATTATTGATACAGGCTCTTCTTTTCTATAGAAGGTTTTAATACCCTTAACCTGTATATGCGTCAGCGGCTTTACCGTATCTGCTCCTGCTGTCAGGGCGATAGCGGGATAGGGGTCATCGGCAATTTCGTCATCAAGTCCTTCCCGCGGAGAGCTGATGCTGACCTTAAAGTAAAGATTATTCTGAAAATCAAAAAGTGCTTTATCTCCGGGAGCGTCTGATTTAAGAACAAGAGATTCGGTCAACAGTGTAGCCTGGAACTTGAGATCATCAGAAGCAGAAACCTTGGTGAGCAGGGAGAGCATATCGTTATAGGCCAGTTCTTTCCTTACCTCTTCCCTTGCCGCAGGCTTCAGCACAGGCAGACTGATAAGTCCGGCATTATACGCATAAAAAGAAAATCCGATACCCCCAAGCAGGATAAGAGCAAGAAGAGCATAAGAAAGCGAGCTCCTGCTTGCAGGCGATATTTTCTCGACGCGTGCAGGAAGAGTTTCCTCTCTTTTCTCAAAAACAGGCGTTGGGGCTTCACGGTCAGCGCTCTGAGAGGCCTGGAGCTTTGATCTGAGCTCAGCATTCTCACGCATGCCCTGCTCAAGCTTCAGCCGCAGGTCAGCCACTGCACTGCCATAGACCGCAAGATCAGCCTTAAGGACTCTGATCTCTTCCTCTTTTGTCCGGCTGAGCAAACTGATCTCGCCCTGCAGGCGGGCAATGGTCTTTGAGATATCATCATGTTCAGCGCTGAGGCGGCTGTTATCATGTCTGCTTTTATTAAGCTCATTCTCAAGGCTGCTGATCAGGGACCGGGCTTGATCCATCTTTTCCTGCTGACCCGCAACATTCCCGGCAAAATCTTTCTTTTCTGAAACCAGCAGGTTGATAGCCTGCTCTTTTTCAGCAAGATTTCTGTTCAGCAGGATGATTTCCTGTTTCAGATGCTCAAAGGCTTCTTTGTACTCGAGGGCAGTTTTCTGCAGCTCCGCCTTCTCAGTGTTCGCAAGACTTGTGATCTCCCGTTTTTCTGCTATCTTTTTCCCAAGCTCTGTCTGCGATGCCATCAGGACCGCTGCATTTTCCTGCAACGCGCTGATCTCTGCCCTGGCGTCTGACAGGGACTGCTCTTTCCGGCTGAGCTGAGATGCCAGACGGTCCTGCTCAAGGACAAGCTCATTGATCTTTTCTGCGGCCTGCGCAAGGTCTTCCTCAAGGCCGGACTTTTCTTTGCGGGATACGTCAAGCAGACAGATATTCTCTGCGAGTTCTTTTTCCTGCTCCAGCCCCCTTGCTGTCAGTCTGTTCATCTCTTCATCCAGACGCATTCTTTCTTTCCTGAGCGAATCAGTCTGGTACAAGAACTCATTATTCTCATGCTCGCGCTCAGATGTCATGGCGGTGAGCAGCTCATTTTTTTCAAGGAGCTGCTGGTTCAGAAGGGCGATCTTCTCCCGCAACGCAGCCAGATCAGAGACATGTTCTGCCGTGGCACTTTCAAGCCTTGTCTGATATCCTGCGATCTCATTCCGGAGGTCTTCGACATCCCGGTCTTTTCCAGGGGTCTGATGCTCTTCAGAGGACATGCCGGCAAGGAGTTCATTTTTTTCGAGGAGCTGCCGGTTCAGGACAGAGATCTGGTCCTCCAGTGCAGCATATCTGTCCGTCTGCTCCGACTCGGACAGTTCGATCTTTTCCTCATATTCCCGCAGTCGTTTCCGGATCTCTGCTATGGTCCTGTCTTTTTCTGCTCCCTGCGCCTCTGCAGAAGCCAAAAGCGCCAACTGTTCATTCTTGCCCAGGAGCTCCCTGCTCAGGCTGACGATCTGTTCCTGGAGATCAGCAATGGCATCTTCATGCTCCGCTGCCGCCTGCTGAGAGCCGGACCGAAGCCCGGAGATATCCTCCATAAGGTTATGGATCTGCTGATCGTTCCCGGCGACCGCGTTACGGAGAGCAACAGTATCATCCTCAAGTTTTTTGTTCGCTGCCATGGCATCCAGGAGCCTGGCCTCCAGATCGTTTTTCTCCTGCCGCTCCTTATCAAGCGCCTGGGCTTGACTGACTGCAGCAACCCTGAGGTCTTCGCCCTCTCTTTTCAGCAGGTCACGTTCATACACAAGGTTCTTGAGCGTAAGCTCATGGGCGCCATGCAATGCCTCAATTTCGTCCTTCTGCTTCTTGTAGTCCTGGGAGATATCGATCAGGAGCTCGTCCTTCCCGATCATCTCCTCGTTAAGCGCGGAGATCTTGACATTGAGATCAAACAGCTCTTTCGAGAAGAGGGAATTCTCTTCCATTTTCATGTCAATGGACATCGAGAGGGAATTTATCTTTTCAAGAAGTGCGGGGATCTTTTCATGGAGTTCGCTGTCTTTATGGCTGAGCTCACCGCTGAGGCGAACGACCTTGGCATTAAGCTCATCGATAACATGAATTCTGCTCTCAATGGCAGAGGTCAGCTCATCAATATCAGTCTTAAGCTCTGCGATCTCCCTGCTGTAATCATCAACCTTTTGCTGGAGATTTTCCTCAACATGTGTCTTATCCGCCTTCAGGTGATCGAGCTCGACCCGGCCATTGTACAGTTCAGCTCTTGCCTCATCCCGGTCCAGCTCGATCTCTGCGATCTGCGATCTGGCCAGTGACAGCTCGGTTTCGAGCCTTTCAATTCTGCCGGCCGCTGTCTTCAGGCTTTCTTTCGTCTCCTCAAGGTCAAGTTCGCCGATTGCAATGCTCTTCTCAAGGTCTTCAACCGTCTTAAGCAGAGATGCGAGGGATGCCTTGTGGCTTTCTCCTTCCCGGTCCAAGCCTGTCTGTGTGACCTGCTGGTCCCCGGTGCCTCCGGTCTCCGGTATCTTTCTCAGCCGTTCCTCAAGTTCTCTTTTTTCTCTCTTCAGAGACTTGACAGCCTGCCCGTCAACGCGAGAGATATTCTGCTGATCACGCTCCAGATTTCTGAAGATCGAGTCCTTTTCAGCGATCAGCTTCTTATTGTCTGCCATAAGATTTTCGATCTTTTTCTTCAGCTCCGAGATCTCCATGTTCCGGAGAATGTCAAAATCAAGAAGCTTTTCTTTCATGCTCTTATGGCTTGCGGAGAACTTCCGGAGCGAGAGGGTGAGTTTTTCTTTTTCCTCCTCAAGCCCCTTGATTATGTCGCTCTGCGACATAATGACAGACTCAAGGTTATTTTTTTCTTTTGCAACAGTAAGGAACTTTTCGGTTATCGCTTCGGATTTATTATCAGCGGGTATTGGACATGCGGAAGGTTCACCCGCTGTGTGCGAAGCCGGGGGGATATTCTTCTCATCCGGTATTTTGTTGCCCTGCGTCTGAGAGGAGTCGGTCATACTCTTGGTGCCAGCCCCTCAATATCCTGCGTTCTTGCCGAGATCAGCATAATAGAAGGTACTAAATTTGAGGACTCCTGTCAATAAATTAATGAAAACAAGGGGTTCCCTTTGTCGCAGTCACCGGTTCGACCGGTAAAGCCCGATTACCAGGCAAGAGAGAGGAGACACTGAAGATCTGACTGAAGGATATTGAACTTGCAGCTAAGCAGCATACACTGCCGTGAGCGGTAGCAGTGTCCTTCTTTTATAACGACATGCACACATATGCCGGTTTTGTCCCGATGCGGGCAGAGGATATGCAGTTTGCCCGTTGCTTCAGAATAGTGACTGTCTTTGAGGTGATATCTCATTGCCGTATTATACCGCTCTGAGGCTGAAGGGGGTATTGTATGCCGGAAATAAAACGTCCGCCCGCAAAAAAAAGCCCCGGAGGAATGATCATCCGGGGCTTCTCTGTATACCCTAAAATCCGACTACTTGTTGACTGCGTCCTTGAAAGCCTTGCCAGCGCTGAACTTGGGGAGCTTCTTCGCAGCGATCTTGATGGCCTTGCCGGTCTGAGGATTTCTTCCGGTCCTTGCTTTCCTCTTTGACTGTGAGAAAGTGCCGAATCCAACAAGGGAAACCTTGTCGCCCTTCTTGACCGACTTGATGATTGCCTCGATAGCTCCATCAAGTGCCTTGCCTGCGCAAGCCTTGGTGCAGTCTGATGCCTCTGCCATCTTTTCGATAAGTTCTGCCTTTGTCATACCCTAATCCTCCTATTGGAATTATTAACTGAATCTCTGCCGTTAATCATATTTAAAGAGGGTTCACCCTGTCAATGGAATTTGCGTGTTAGGAAAAAATTGTGAAAGAATGAAGTGGTGCCCCCTGCATGATTCGAACATGCGGCCCCAGGTTTAGGAAACCTGTGCTCTATCCGACTGAGCTAAGGGGGCATATGCATAGCAACACTGCAAAATTGCAGCAATAGGAAAATATCTTATATCTGTTTATGGGTATGTGTCAACCGAATCAACCTTCTGCATCGCTGCCTGTGCTGGCTTTACAATGCCTCGAGCCTGATTGCATAATACTGTATCAGCAAGGAGGTCTTATCATGCAAAAAAGATATTCCTGGTTCCTGCCGCTCATTATTGTCGCTGCCCTTTTCCTGAATCAGGGGTGTGCTTCAACGCCCAATCAAGCGCTTCTTAACCACGACCGGGCAACACTCGGTCCGATAAAGATGATCCGCTATGAAACCCCTGGCATTCTCAAGTCGTCAGGCACCGAAACCGGCGTCATGGCCCTGGCGACCCTTGCGGTGCCCGGCGGATCTGCCCTTTTTGTGGTAGGCGATGCTTATAGTAAAGCACGCGGTGCAGATACCCAGTATCTGATCCCTGATTTCGGTTCAATGGTCATGGACAGGTTTCTTGAATGCGTTAATGAGAAGGCGCCGGGTTGGCCCGAACTCTCGGCAGTCAGGGAACCGCTGAAGGAGGAACTTAACGAAAACATAAAGACAGCGATCATCGAACTCGATGTCAAGCGTCTTGCCTATGGGAGCATCGACCTTACACGCGGCGGCATCATACTGGACCGCGGAATGGACAAAGGAGTCATTGCTGACGGATTTATGGCAAAGACCGTGGTCACCATGAAGGACCCGCAGGGCGATGTCCTTTGGCAGAAGAGCTATGTCTATTTATCAAAAGACCATGACCGGGGCATGTCACTCGATGAACTCGAAGCGAATAACTGCGATCTCCTGAAGGAGGAAATGATATTTGCTGCAGAGATGACCGTCCAGGACTTTGTCAATCACCTGAACGGGAGCGCGAATTAGAACGCGATCGTTATTTTGATGTTAGCGCCTTGTCAGCCTTACGGCCTCCGATGACTGCAATGAGGAAGCTGCGTTTTATTTCTGTGAGGCCGCATTCTGAGGCGCCACAATGACCATCTTCACCCACGGTATTTCAGCCTTGATCCTGTCACCTATGGCCCTGACCAGGTCCATGCGGGTCATATGTCAACGCCAGCAGTAGCCCGTAGGCCGTATCCGCACATCATGATCTTTAATGTCCACAAATTCGATATCGCCGCCGAGAGCCGTATAGTTAGGTTTCAGCTCTTCTATGATCTGCTTGATTTTCTGAATATCTTTCTCTATATTTTCCATGAGTCTCCTTTTTAAAAATAAGCAAATAATTGTAACAGATTGGAGCTACTTTGGACATGCTTGAAAGTATAAAGGCCCGGCGCAGCGTCAGGAAGTTCACATCAGATCAGGTTCCTGATGACCTGATAGCAAAGATCCTTGAGGCCGGGCGATGGGCGCCATCAGGTCTGAACAATCAGGCCTGGCGCTTTGCTGTTGTAACGGATAAAGCAACCATTAAAAAGATCTCCGGACTGACCCGCTACGCGAAGATAGTGCTTGCCGCGCAGGCGCTGATACCGGTATTCCTTGATACTGCCAGGAGCTATCACCGGGAGAAGGACATTCAGTCGATCGGCGCCTGCCTGCAGAACATGCTCCTTGAAGTTCACGCTCTCGGACTCGGTGCTGTCTGGCTCGGCGAGATCATTAAGAGCAGCGAACCGATAAAACAGCTCCTCGGCCTGCCTGAGGAATTGGAACTTATGGCTGTGATCGCTATGGGATATCCTGATGAAACGCCGCGTTCAACAAAAAGAAAAGAACTGAAAGAGCTGATCGTGTACCGCGATTAGCCGGAGCTGCTCAGGTTGTTTAGACCGAGAAGTTATGATCAGCCTTTCATGGAAACTGCTGATGAAGGCTGGAAATTCTTCCCCTGGACCGTATCCCTGGCCATGAGGTTCTTTTCAATGTCGCTCAGGATCTGGTGCCTGTTCTTCCCCCATACAGGCGCGATGAGGATGTCGTCAGGCGCGGTCGCAAAAAGCCGCTGGAACACGATATGCGGTGCGGTCCTCTCCATAAAATCAACCACAAAATCGAGATATTCCTGGTATCCGAAAACCGGGAACGGATGGTCTTTATACATTTCTGCCAACGGCGTGTCCTTAACGATCTGCAGTTGATGCACCTTCAGGAACTCGATCGGCAGCAATGACATCTCTTCAGCCATGGCAAGCGTTTCCTGGCGGGTCTCGGTCGGGAATCCTGCTATAAGATGAGCTCCGATATGGATGCCCCTGTCTTTAGTCATCTCTACGGCCCGAAGGAACGCCATATAATCGTGGCCCCGCTGAATGAAATCGAGGCTCTTGTCATGCATTGACTGAAGCCCGTATTCGATCAGAACAAAGTATTGCGAGGCAAGAGATTCGAGCATCCTGATCTTCTCCGGATCAACAGCATCCGGCCGTGTGCCGATCGCAAGACCTATCACGTCAGGCTCAGAGAGGGCTTCTCTATAGAACCTTTCCAGTTCTTCAACAGGGGCGTATGTATTGGTATAGGCCTGAAAATAAACAAGGAACTTTGCTGCCTGGAAACGTTTTTTTGTATGACTGATGCCGTTTCTTACCTGCTCGGCGATGGCCAATGAGGGCTTGCAGGAGCTTGGTCTGAAACTGTCGTTGTTGCAATAAATGCAGCCCGAGAAGCCGAGCGTCCCGTCCCTGTTTGGACAGGTGAATCCGGCATCCACATTGACCTTGTAGACTGTCGTGCCAAAGGTCCTGCGCATATGGGCACCGAATGAATTATATCTCTGCATGGTCAATTATCATCCTTATAGAAAGCCCTTGTCAAACGACCGGATGGAAAGCCAGATCGCCCTCTTGCCGGCAGACGCCGCCCGGAAATGCATGAGAGACTGTCTTTGGTCAGTGCCGTGCGAGGCCTGTTTTTCGCGCCGCCTCAGCAACGGCATGGGCAACAGATGATGCCACTTTGCGGTCGAAGATGCTCGGAATGATATAGTCATCATGCAGTTCATCCGTAGAAATTACCTGGGCAATCGCCTGTGCGGCAGCGAACTTGACCGCCTCGTTCACCCCTTTTGCCCTGACGTCAAGAAGACCTCTGAATATGCCGGGAAAACCGAGCACATTATTGATCTGGTTCGGATAGTCTGACCTTCCCGTAGCAAGGATCTTCGCAAGGGGAAGGGCGTCCTCGGGAGATACCTCCGGCTCAGGATTTGCCAGGGCAAACACAATGGGATCCTTTGCCATCTTCCTGATATCATCCGCTGCGATCACATTCGGACCGGACAGACCGATGAAGACATTGGCTCCTGTGAGGGCTTCGACAATGCTGCCCTTTATTTTCCTTGGATTGGTCTTCTTTGCAAGAAGCCTCTTGTATGGGTTCATATACTTTTTTCTGCCCTGATAGACTGCACCGGTTCTGTCACAGACAATAATGTCCTTAATGCCGAACGCTGTTAGCATGTTTGCGTTTGCGATCCCGGCAGCACCTGCGCCGGCAATAACAACACGGAACTTCCTGATATCCTTTTTGAGCAGCCTGCCGACATTGATGAGCGCTGCAAGAACAACAACTGCCGTGCCGTGCTGATCGTCATGGAAAACCGGGATGTCCAGCATCTCCTGGAGCCGACGCTCTATTTCGAAGCAGCGCGGTCCTGAAATATCTTCCAGATTAATACCCCCAAACGGAACCGCTATGTTTTTCACCGTGGCTATGATCTCTTCAGTATCCTTGGTGTTCAAGGCAATAGGAAATGCGTCAATCCCGCCGAATTCCTTGAAGAGCATCGCCTTGCCTTCCATGACCGGCATTGCAGCCTCAGGCCCGATATCGCCGAGACCGAGCACGGCCGTGCCATCGGTGACAACAGCGACCGAATTGCCTTTGATCGTATATTTATACGTATGTTCCTTATGCTCAAAAATATCCATACAGACGCGGGCAACGCCCGGCGTATAGACCTTTGAGAGATCTGCCCGGTCTTTGACCGCGATCTTGTTGTGGATCTCTATCTTGCCGCCCTCATGTGCCGAGAAGGTTCTGTCCATCACCCTCAGCACCCTGATACCCCTCATCTCCTTTATGGCACGGGCAATCGCAATTTCGTGCTCTGCGTCGCGGGCATTGACCGTAACATCCCTGATGATCTTGCCCTTTTCGACACGAACGATATCAACGGACCCAAGGTCTCCTCCTGCCAGGCTGAGCACGGTTGCAAGCTGGGCAAACATGCCGATACGATTGTCGATCTCAAGACGCAGGGTGATACTGTAGCTTGGACTTGGCTGGTGAGACATGGTTTCCTCCAAAGACGTAAGATGTGTTTTATTATCCCACAGTTCGTCGTATAATACAGCAAGACTTTTATTGGCTCAATAGCGACTGTGTCAGAATAGTTCCTATATATCGCGCAGGGATAGGGGTTATGATACTGTTTCAAAACAGGGTAGGCAGAAAGATCGTGATGTCCCTTACCGGGCTTGCCATGGTTATTTTTGTCATTATCCATCTCCTTGGCAATGCCTCCCTGTTCAGCGGCCCGGATGGGATCAATGCGTACGGGAAGCTTTTGCACAGCCTCGGCGCTTTTCTCTGGCTTATCCGCCTGATCATGCTTACAGCCCTCTGCCTGCATATTCTTTTCGGTATCCATCTCACTCTTGAGAACCGTGCAGCAAAACCTCAGCGGTACGCTGTCCGCAAAGATCTCAGCTCGACCTTTGCAGGCAGGAATATGATCTGGACAGGCCTGCTCATTGCCAGCTATCTTTTATATCATCTTCTGCATTTTACTTTGGAGGTGATCTATCCAGGACTGGCGGCCTATCAAAATCCTGACGCTGCAGGCAGGCCTGATATCTTTATGATGGTGGTACTCAGTTTCAGGAATATATCTGTGGCAGGGCTCTATGTCCTTGCCATGGGAGCACTCGCACTGCACCTCAGTCACGGCATACAGAGTATGTTCCAGACCCTTGGCCTGAACAATGAAAGAACCCTTCCTGCAGTTATAAAGATAGGCACGATCGCGGCTGTGGTCCTTTTTCTCGGTTACATATCTATCCCGGTAAGTATAGTTGCCGGCCTGGTAGGAAGGTAAAACCATGATTCTTGACGGCAAATGCCCGACAGGTCCTCTGGCTGAAAAGTGGGACAAGCGCAGACAGGATCTGAAGCTTGTTAATCCGGCCAACAAGCGCAAGTATAAGATCCTTGTCGTAGGCACCGGCCTTGCGGGAGCCTCTGCAGCAGCAACCCTGGGAGAGCTCGGATACCAGGTTGAGGCATTCTGCTTTCAGGACAGCCCGCGCAGGGGCCACAGCATCGCGGCCCAGGGCGGCATCAACGCAGCAAAGAACTATCCCAGTGACGGAGACAGCATATTCCGCCTCTTCTATGACACGATAAAAGGCGGCGACTTCAGGTCACGAGAGGCAAATGTGTACCGCCTTGCAACACTCAGCAATAATATTATTGACCAATGTGTTGCACAGGGTGTTCCGCTTGCCCGCGATTATGCGGGGTATCTCGATAACCGTTCTTTTGGCGGAGCACAGGTCTCAAGGACATTCTACGCGCGGGGCCAGACAGGTCAGCAGCTCTTATTGGGCGCCTATGCTGCACTGTCGAGACAGGTAAAGGCAGGCACGGTCCGGCTTTTTCCCAGGACGGAGATGTTAGACCTCGTGCTGATCAACAACGAGGCAAAGGGAATTACGATCAGGGACCTCGTAACAGGAAAGATCTCCAGCCATGCTGCAGATGCGGTATGTCTCTGTACCGGCGGGTATGCAAATGTTTTTTATCTTTCGACCAATGCCATGGGTTCAAACGTAACCGCTGCATATCGCGCGTACAAAAAAGGGGCCTTATTTGCGAATCCCTGTTTTACCCAGATACACCCGACCTGCATACCGGTGACCGGTGACCATCAGTCGAAACTGACCTTGATGTCCGAGTCCCTCAGGAACGACGGAAGGGTGTGGGTGCCGAAGACAGGAGCAGATGCAAGGCATCTGAAAGATATACCGGAAGAGGAAAGGGACTATTTCCTCGAAAGAAAATATCCGGGCTTCGGAAACCTCGCACCCAGGGATATCGCGTCACGTGCAGCAAAAGAGGTCTGCGATGAAGGCCGCGGAGTGGGCCCGGGCGGCAGAGGAGTGTACCTCGATTTCAGCAATGCCATAGGCCGTCTCGGCAGGGAGAAGATCGCGGAACGGTACGGCAACCTTTTCGAGATGTATGAAAAGATCACCGCTGAGAACGCCTATGAGCAGCCCATGAGGATCTATCCTGCTCCGCACTATACGATGGGCGGGCTCTGGGTTGACTACAATCTCCAGAGCACCATACCTGGACTGTTTGTGCTTGGCGAGGCCAACTTCTCAGACCACGGCGCAAACCGCCTTGGTGCGAGCGCTCTCATGCAGGGACTTGCAGACGGGTATTTCATCATCCCCTCCACAATAGCCGACTACCTTGCCAGAACTGTTCCCGGCCAGGCCTCTGCCGAACAGCCTGAGTTTCAAAAATCGCAGGAGCAGGTCGAGACAATGGCGCAAAAACTGCTTTCGATCAAGGGTAAAAAAACAGCAAACGATTTCCATCGTGATCTTGGCAGGATCATGTGGGAAAATGTCGGCATGGCAAGGAGCAGAGAAAGTCTCAACCGTGCATTGAAGCTCATACCGGAACTCAGGGCAGAGTTTTGGGAGAATGTGAGGATCCCAGGCAGCAGGTCAGAACTGAATCAGGAACTTGAGAAGGCAGGTCGTGTTGCAGACTTCCTCGATTTCGCAGAACTTATGGCACTTGATGCGCTTCATCGCGAAGAATCCTGCGGCGGACACTTCAGAATCGAGCATCAGATGCCGGACGGCGAGGCCAGGCGGGACGACGATCATTTCTCTTACGCAGCAGCATGGGAGTTCAAGGGGCCTGACAGCAACCCCGAACTCCACAAAGAGCCTCTTGTCTTTGAGAATATACAGCTTGCAACGAGGAGCTATAAATAATGGACCTGACCCTTTTCGTCTGGAGACAGAAGGGCCCTGCGGACAAGGGAAGACTTGAAGAGCTCCCGGCTGCAGGCATCAGCCCTGACATGTCGTTCCTTGAGATGCTTGATTTGGTGAACGAGGAACTGATCAGAAAGGGCAAAGAGCCCATAGCCTTTGACCATGACTGCAGGGAAGGTATCTGCGGCATGTGTTCCCAGGTGATAAACGGCATCCCCCACGGCCCGCAGAAAAAAACTACGGTCTGTCAACTGCATATGCGCAACTTTAGAGATGGCGATACTATTTATATTGAACCCTGGAAGGCAAGGGCCTTCCCGGTGATCAAAGACCTGATTGTTGACAGAAGCAGCCTTGACCGCATTATCCAGTCTGGCGGGTACGTGTCAGTGCATACAGGTGGCGTTCCGGACGCAAATACTGTGCTGATATCCAAAGAGGAGGCTGATACTGCGATGGATGCGGCCGAATGCATAGGATGCGGCGCATGCGTGGCAGCCTGTCCTAATGGTTCAGCCATGCTCTTTACAGGAGCAAAGGTGTCGCATCTGGCAGCGCTTCCTCAGGGAAGGATAGAGGCTGCACGGCGCGTCTGCATGATGACCGCTGCAATGCTCAAGGAGGGTTTCGGCAACTGCAGCAACCACTATGAATGCGAGGCTGTATGCCCGAAAGGCATCAAGGCAAAGTTCATCGCAACATTGAACCGGGAATATATAAAGGCCATACCCGGGGAGCTGATCAAAGTCAGGGGAAAGAGCGGCAGTGATTAGGACCGGCAGCTTACTGCACTATTTACCTCTTGCATTTCTAAAGAACATTCTATAAGATTTAATTATAAGCTTATAATTTAAAGCCTATGCTAATGAGCAATAATACAAACCGTCGTAAGGAGGAACCATGAAACGTCTGAGCCTTATCATTCTTATGTCCTTTGTGCTGAGCCTTATTGCCTCATCGCTTTTCGCAGCAGATACCTTTGACCTTGTTATCCCGCTGCCTCTGACAGGCAAGCAGGCAAAGTTCGGCGAGATGATGAAAAGATCCTATGAGATCGCAGCAGAAGAGATCAATGCCAAGGGCGGCATCAAGAAAAAGAAAATTAACCTCTCGTTTGAAGATTCCGGCGCTAAGCCCGAGACGGCCCGCGCCATTGTCGAGAAGCTGATCGACACCAAGAAACAGCCGATCATTGTGGGAGAATACACCTCAGCGTGTGCAAAGGCGGTTGCTGCCGTTGCCGAGGAGCGGAAGACCCCCTATCTCGTGGTTGCCAGCGCTGACGATGACATCACCCAGAAGCATTACAAGTACGTATTCCGCCAGAACCCGGTCAATGCCCATTACAGCGACGCTGTT
Source organism: Nitrospirota bacterium (assembly GCA_016214855.1). NCBI lineage: Bacteria > Pseudomonadati > Nitrospirota > Nitrospirota bacterium. The sequence goes on from JACRMT010000007.1 coordinate 53,471, forward strand.
ATCGACTTCATCAAGAATGTGGTTAAACCCAAAACCATTGCTATCCTTTTTGAAAGCTCTGCTTTCGGCACATCAGGAGCTGACGCTATGGTGAAAGATGCCGAGAAGGCAGGCATTAAGGTGGTACTGAAAGAGAAGTACGAGGCAGGCTCTGTGGACTTCAAGCCTCTTCTTTCGAAGGTCAAGGCAGCCCAGCCCGACGTTCTTTATATGGTCTCGTATGTTATGGATGCCTCACTCCTGATGAAGCAGATCAAGGAGCTGAGGATCGATGCCAAGCTCTTTGCCGGAGGGGCAGCAGGATTTGCTATCCCTGAGTTCATTGATAATGCAAAGGACGCGGCAGAATATGTGATCACTGCAACGCTCTGGACAACGCAGCTTAAATACCCGGGCTCAAAAGAATATGCAGAGAAATACAAAAAGAAATACGGCGACTATCCTTCTTATCATGGAGCATCAGCCTATTCAGCCCTTTTCGTGACCAAAGAAGCGCTCGAAAAGGCAAAGGACTGGACTCCTGAGGGAATACGTGCTAGCCTTAAGGCAACGAATATGACAACAGCCTTCGGCCCTGTAAAATTCGAAGACAAGGAAGGCTATCAGAACCAGAATTTCTCTGATACCTATGTGCTGCAGGTCATTAAAGGAGAGCATGAGACCATCTGGCCTGAAAAACATGCAAGCAAAAAATATGTATACCCCATGCCGACCTGGAGAGAGAGAAGGTAATTCATTAATATGAGTAAAACCGGTTAATACCACATGACATCTGCAGGGCTTGAAGTTCTGCTGCAGACGCTGATATCAGGCCTCCTCCTTGGAGGCCTGTATGCCCTTATCGGCATCGGCATGACCCTGATCATGGGCGTCATGAAGATCATCAACCTCGCCCATGGCGAACTGATGATGGTCGGCATGTATATCGCCTATGTGCTCTTTTCCTCGTTTCATATCGACCCCTATCTGTCAATACTGATCGCTGCTCCGGTTCTTTTTTTCCTCGGCATATTTATTCAGAAGTACCTCATAAATCCGGTGCTGAAGGTTGAAGCTATCATACCCGAAAACCAGGTCATCCTTACCGTAGGCATCGGCATGGTGCTTGCCAACATCGCCACGATCATTTTCTCGTCAGATTACAAGACCACTCCGGTCGAATATGCGACAAAGGCCTGGTACCTTTCGGACATCTGGAAGACATCGCCGATCGAGCTTTCGCTCTCGATGGCGTGGTCAGTCTCATTCTGCGTTGCCCTGCTCATCACAGCCTGCCTCTGGTTCTTTTTGGCAAAGACAGACATGGGAAAATCCATCCGGGCAACAGCACAGGACAAGGAAGCAGCCCAGCTTATGGGGGTAAACGTTGAAAGGATGAGGGTCTTCACCTTTGGTCTCGGCTCTGCGCTTGTCGGTTCTGCCGGCTGCCTCTTCATCCCTATCTACTATCTCTACCCTGACCTGGGAGGTCAGTTTACCCTGATCGCTTTTGTCATCACGATCCTCGGCGGCCTCGGATCTACAGTCGGGGCAATTGTCGGTGGTCTTATCCTCGGCGTATTCGAATCCTTGACCTCTACCTATGTGGGCATGGGATGGGCGCCTGTGGGCAGATTTGTGATCTTTGTCGCGGCCCTTATCTTTGTGCCGGGAGGCATCATGTCGCTCTTCAAAAAGAAGAGGCTCGGAAAATGAAAAAGGCGCTTCCTCTGATCGTTGCCGGGCTCCTCGCAATCCTTCCTCTGCTCGGGTTGAGCTCATACTGGATGCATATCCTGATCCTCGTGATCATGTGGTCAGTCATCGGCATGGCATGGAACCTCCTTGGCGGGTACTGCGGTCAGGTATCATTCGGTCATGCTGCCTTCTTTGGCGTGGGTGCATACACAGCCGGAATCCTCTATAACAAGCTTGGCATATCCGGGTGGTGGGGACTGCCGATCAGCATCTTCGTTGTCACGATCTTCGCCCTTGTCATCGGGTACATATGTTTAAGGCTGAAAGGCCCTTTCTTTGCGCTCGGCACGCTGGCCATGGGTGTTATCCTGAGGGTCATGGCAGAGAATCTTACGACTATTACCGAAGGCGATCTTGGCATCATGATCAGAGAAAGAACCTGGATCGAGAAGACCTGGTATTTCTATGTCATTCTTGTCATTGCATTGCTGAGTTTCTTCCTCGTGAAAAAGGTCATCGAATCCAAACTTGGCTATTACTTTGTGGCGATCCGGGAAGACCAGGATGCTGCTGAATCCCTCGGCATTAACACAACGCTTTATAAGACAATTGCGCTCAGCCTGAGTGCTGTGATCACCGGGCTTGCAGGCGCCTTTTATACAAACTATATGGGATACATTGATCCCAAGATCGTTTTTGCGCTGCATGACATCTCGATCGTAACGATCATGGTGGTTATGGTCGGAGGAGTGGCAACATACTGGGGACCCTTTGTCGGTGCGATCATCATGGTCTTTCTTGCCGAGATCATCCGGACCATTCCCAAGCTCGGTGCTGCGCATCATACCTTCTTCGGCATCCTCTTAATTGTGATTATTATTTTCCTGCCTAACGGCGTGGTCGGGGACTGGCCCAAGCTGAAGAGGTTCCTCAGGATCGGGAGGGCCGGCTGATGGCAATGCTTGAGGTCAAAGGCGTTTCGCGTTTCTTCGGCGGACTTGCAGCCCTGACCGATATCTCATTCGGCGTTGAAAAGGGGGAAATCCTTGGCCTGATCGGACCGAATGGCGCAGGAAAGACCACCATGTTCAATGTGGTGAACGGTTTCTATGCGCCCTCCAGGGGCGAAGTCTTCTTTAACCAGAAGAAGATATCCGGCCTCAAACCTCACCAGATCTGCAAGATGGGCATTGCCAGGACCTTTCAGGTAGTAAGACCCCTTCAGAGGATGAGTGTGCTCGACAATGTGATAGCTTCAGCCTTTCTGCGCGTGAAGAACAGGTCCCAGGCCGAGGAAATAGCCCTGGAAACGATCAAATTTACCGGACTATACGATGACCGGGAAGTTATATCAAAGGGACTTCCGCTCGGCAAGAGAAAGAAGCTCGAGATAGCCCGGGCACTTGCCACCCAGCCCGAGATGCTTCTGCTTGATGAATCCTTTGCAGGACTGAACCCTGCAGAACTTGACGATTCCATCGGGATCATACGCAGGATAAAGGAAAGAGGCATAACCATCATGATCATAGAGCATCACATGAAGGTCATCATGGCTATTTCCGACAGGATCGTTGTATTAAGCTATGGACAGAAATTGGCAGAGGGAACGCCGCATGAGATAGGGAACAACCCCCTTGTGGTTGAGGCGTATCTTGGAGAAACAGAGAGTGCTTGAGATAAGGAACATAGACGTCTTCTATGGAGATGTCCAGGTGATCTGGGATGTTGCCTTTGAGGTGAAAAAAGGTGAGATCGTCGCCCTCATCGGTGCAAACGGAGCAGGCAAGTCAACAACCCTGAAGACGATCTCCGGGATAGTGAGGCCCCGAAAGGGTGAGGTGGTCTTTGACGGAGCCCTGATCCATAAAATCGAACCCTACAAACTGATAGAGCAGGGATTGGCCCTCTGTCCTGAGGCAAGAAGACTGTTCGTGGAGATGACCGTGGAAGAGAACCTGGACATGGGTTCATTGAAGGGCGAGGCGAAGAAACAGAGACTGAAGACCAAGGAGATGGTATTTGAGCTCTTTCCGAGGCTCGGTGAGCGGAGAAGGCAGCTTAGCGGGACATTGAGTGGCGGTGAACAGCAGATGGTTGCTATAGGAAGAGGCCTGATGTCTTTGCCGAAATTGCTGATGTTTGACGAACCATCGCTCGGGCTCGCCCCTATTCTTGTCAGAGAGGTCTTTAATGTCATCAAGCGGATACGGGAAGCCGGGACCACGGTCCTTATTGTTGAGCAGAACACAAAGCAGACCCTTTCGATCGCTGACCGGGCGTATGTGCTCGAGACCGGCAGGATTACGCTTCAGGGTACAGGCCAGGCACTGCTTAATGATGAGCATGTGAAAAAAGCATATCTGGGAGTGTAAAAGACCGTGATGCATAATACGTGATGGGTAACAGATAGAAGTCTTTTTATACACTTCTCATTACACCTTACTCATTACGCGTCACTTATTTAGGAGGTATTTATTATGTTCGTTTCTGACTGGATGACAAGAAAAGTGATCACCATAGCTCCTGACAGCAGCGTTTCCGAAGCAGTCAAGCTCATGAAGGAGAAGAAGATAAAGCATATCCCTGTGGTAAAGGACGAGAGGCTCAAGGGCATCATATCGGACAGGGACATCAGGGAGTTCAGTCCGTCCAAGGCAACATCACTCGATGTGTATGAACTGCATTACCTCCTTGCAACTACCAAAGTAAAAGAGCTGATGAAGACAAAGGTCGTCACGATTACTCCGGATTCCCCGGTTGAAGAGGCTGCCATGCTTATGTATGACAACAGCATCGGTTCTCTTCCTGTCATCGAAAACAGCAGGGTTGCCGGCATCATATCCGATAGGGACATATTCCGGGTGCTGGTGGATATTACCGGCGTTAGGCACGGTGGCCATAGAATAGCGGTGATGGTTGATGACAGACCCGGTTCTGTGCGAGAGGTGGCAGACATCATCAGAAAATACGGCTTTAGCCTGCAGAGCATTCTTACTTCCTACGAAAAAGCAGCAAAGGGTTATCGGAACGTCGTTATCCGGTGCAGCGGAGAAGGCAAGTTCGGGGCGCTGAAATCAGAGCTCATGGGAACATTCAAGGGAGTGAAGATAGACAAGGGGTAGCCCCTCTGCGTCAGGAAGAACCTTCTGCCAGTTCCCTCAGGCGGGAAAGGTATCTTTTGCCTGAAGACGCCCCCATGATATTTCTTATTCTCAGCGACAATCTGCCGGCAATCCCCATACCGCTTTTCTCAATAAGAACGGTTTGCTTCAGCAGAGTTCCCTTGCTGTCAGGAAACACCTCATAGATCTCCTGAATAAAGCCTTTTTTGGGGAGGTTGCCGCCTGAAAAGTGAAGCGCAATACGCGCAGAATCCTCATACTCCAGGATTTCTGCGAGAAAATTGCTTTCCTTCGCTGCCAGCTTATACCGAATCCGATATTGCGAATTTGCCTGCGGTCTTCCGGGGGTTATCGGCACGACAGCCGTTATCCTGGGGTTCCAAATCTTCATGAGCATGGGATCGGTAATAAAGCCCCAGATCTTTTCCGGCGGCGCAGACATGCGTATTTTGTTCTTGATGATCATGGGGTATCTTTCCTGTCCTTACTTAAATTAGTGCTGAGAAATTATAGCAAATCTTTCGGGGTCGGGCTGCATAGTGTTTTTTCATGCGGGATGTACATCTGAATTCCTAAGACCGGTGGGCAGAGAAGAAGGGAACAGTAATCATCTGCAAAAAGCAGCCGACATCAGAGATCGCTATGCCTAAGCAGCTTCGAGATGCCTCTCGAGATGGTGCATGATGAAGCTCTCGCCATTGAATGTCCAGATATAGTCCTCAGTGAAGGATTCGCACCCGGCATTTCTGCACTGATAGGTGTTCTGGACAGACATTACAGCACCATCAGATGTGTCCATGCTCTCAACCATTGTGCTTCCCACCGGCGTGAGCCGGCAACTACAGATCGGACAGATCATCTTTCTTCCCCCCTTAAAGTCAGAAAGAATTTACTGCTTACTTCCATTATAGTATGTATAGCGGCACGGTCAAGGAATATCTTTTGGCCGCGCATAAATCTGCATTACTCTGTCAAAGAGTTAGTGCATGAATATGTCACGAGGGCGATATCGTTATAAAGAAAATTCAGGGCTGCTGTGCTTTTTAAAAGTCCTGCGCATGTGTATCGCACACCATGACCATTCTCTGCTAAAATTACTATTCAATGAACTCGGCAGATAAAGAGATATGATGGATGTGCTAACAATTATAAATTACTATTTCGCTCCGGGCTCAGCTGCCTCTGATATCCTTATTGAGCACAGCAGTTTGGTCATGGAAAAGGCCATTGCTGTTGCTGAACACGTGAGCCACCTATCGCCTGATATCACGTTTATCAAAGAGGCAGCCATGCTTCATGACATAGGCATCGTTTTTGTCCATGCACCTGAGCTTGGTTGTCATGGGGACAGGCCATACATCTGTCACGGTTATCTTGGACGGGAGCTTCTTGAAAAAGAAGGTTTTCCCCGGCACGCACTTGTTTGTGAGAGGCATATTGGCACCGGCCTCGGCATCACGGACATTGAGGCGCTGAATCTTCCTCTCCCCATGCGGGACATGAGGCCGCAGACCATTGAAGAAAAGATCGTCTGCTATGCGGACAAGTTCTATTCAAAAAGGATCGGCCGGCTGCGGCAGGAAAAATCAGAAGATGAGGTGAGAGAGGAATTAGAGAAGTTCGGGCCTGAAAAACTCGGGGCTTTCGAAGAACTGCATCGGCTTTTCAATAATAGATCTTCTCAAGAAAAAGGCCGGCTGCAGGAGCAGTAGGGCCGGCCATTGTTCTGTCCCGTGCATTGAGTATAGCGTTCACATCTCTCGCTTCGAGCTTACCCTTGCCGACCTCTGCAAGGGTGCCGACAATGTTTCTGACCATATGCCTCAGAAAAGCATTAGCCTCCACGGATACCCTGATCCAGTCGCCCTTCATCGAAGCAGACATGAACTCCATGGATTGAAGGGCTGCGATCTCAAGAGAATAAATATGCCTCACTGTTGTCTTTGCGCTGCATCCTGAACCCCTGAGAGATGAAAAATCGTGTTCCCCTGTCAAGAGTGAAGCGGCTTCTCTCATTGCGTCGAGATCAAGGGTTGTCTTTATCTGCCATTGGTAGTTATAAAGAAAGGCCGACCTGTCCCTGCCGATGTTTATAAGATAGATATATCTTTTTTTCACTGCATTAAAGCGCGGATTGAACAGACCATCAGTTTCTTCTATGCTGACAACCCTGATATCTTCCGGAAGCTTTGCATTCAATGCCCTTTTCAGGACATCGATGGTCAGGTCTGAATCTGTGCTGAAGACAGCAACCTGTCCCAGGGCATGAACGCCTGCGTCTGTCCTGCTCGCACCGGAAAGTCGAATTTGATGGCCTGTAACACTGACGATCGTTTTGCAAAGAACATCCTGTATGGTATTCCCTGACTTTTGAGACTGCCATCCTTGGTAATTCGTGCCGTCGTATTCAAGCAGCAGCTTAATATGTCTCATAATGTTGTGCGCGGTCGGTCAGAACGGTCCGGCTGATATGCTGGCGGCAACGAGGCAGTCTTCCTTCTCTTTATTTGGTATGCCCGGGGGTGATATTGCTGACGAAAAGATCGACCAGTTTTGGGTCGAACTGGGTGCCTGCCTTCTGTTTCAGCTCCTGAAGCGCATCCTCGTAGGTCAAGGGCACCTTATACGACAGGGGGCTTGTCATCGCATCAAAAGCTTCGGCTATTGCTATGATGCGGGCTTCAAGCGGGATGTTCTCTCCCTTGCGCTTTGTCGGAGGATACCCATTCCCGTCATATTGCTCGTGATGATAAAGTATGAAGGGAGCAATCTCTGTATAAAATGTGATAGGTCTGATCATCTCATACCCGATCACCGGATGCTGCATGTAAACATCTTTCTTGTATGCCTCGTCAGGGTCGATCTTGAGAAAGCCGACATCATGCAGCAGACTTGCAAAATACAGACGTTTCTTCTCTTCCATTGACATGCCAAGCGCCTTCGCAAGAACATTGCTGTACCGGGCGACTCTGAGAGCATGCCCCTTCTTCTCAGGCTGCTGGAAATCAATTGTTTCAAGGAGCAGGTCAGTGAGGTGTATTTCATAATTCTTCTGATCTTCGACAAATTTTGTCTTGAGGATCGAAATGGCCGCCTGCTCCGCAAGATAACTGAGGATCTCTTCATCTCTCTGACGGTAGTGATGGCCGCCCTCTTTATTGAGAACTGCAAGCACGCCAATAACCCCGGAGCTTGTCTTGAGCGGAACGCAAAGGATTGATTTCGTCTCAAAGCCTGTCAGAGCGTCAAACTGAGGATTAAACAGTTCGCTCTTTTTTACGTCAGAAATGGAGAGGGACTTCCCTTCAAGGGCTACTGACCCCGTAATGCCCTTGCCAAGCTCCACGGCAGTGCCGAGCAGCTCGGCGGCCTTTTCACCCCTTACGATCTTGAAGACAAGCTTCTTTTTTTCATCCAGCAGAAGCAGGGAGCCGGCTGCTGAATCCGTTATGGAAAGAGCATAGTCCATGATCTTTTCGAGAAGGATATCGCCATAGATCTCCTCCCTCAGATCCCTGGTAATACCCAACATTCTCTCAAGCCTGTTGCTGTAGTCCTGGATGATCCTGATCGTTTCCTTTGACAGCTGCATTGAAAGATAGAGGCCCACCACAGAAAGAAAAAAAATGAAGGTAACAACGAGAGAGACCGATACGTCCGGAATATAATTCATGAAGGGGATGATCGGAGAGAAGACATAACGAAAAAATATCACAAGAAATGAGAGAACAACAACGCTCATGATCACATTAACCGTGAAAATACGTTTGCGAATCTGAACTATTATCGCGTTTGAGTGATCTTCATGCCTCGTTGACATACCATAACTCTAACCAAGAACATTTCCGATGTCAATCAGGTCCCTCAGAAGAGGGTGCGGGTACCAGGAAAGAAACTTTATATCCGGTGCGATTACACTGACTTGAGCGCAGTTCTCAGATCATCGATGATATCGGCCGGGTCTTCAAGTCCGGTTGAAACTCTGATCAGCGCAGGATCCATGCCTGCCTTTCGGCATGCAGCGTCTGAACGATCGCCGTGAAACATGAGGGAACTGTTTAATACTAAAGTTTCTGTATCGCCAAGGCTTACGCCAATTTTACATAATCTGACATTATTCAGAAACCGTTGACAGGCACTTCTGCTTTCAAGGGTGAATGACAACATCCCGCCATACGCAGCCATCTGCTTTTTTGCGATCTCATGGCCTGGATGTTCTTTCAACCCTGGATATATGACACGTGTTATTTTCTTATGCCCTGAAAGAAAGCCTGTGATCTTCTCTGCTGACCTGCAGTGGTAGTCCATACGGACATGAAGCGTCTTTAAGCCCCTGATAAAGAGCCACGCGTTGAAGGGGGATATGCATCCGCCCATGCAGAGCAGCATGGTCGCCCTGAGCCGGCCGATGAACTTCGTTGAGCCTGCCACAATGCCGCCAATGGCGTCGCCATGGCCGCCAATATATTTTGTCGCCGAATGGACAACGCAGTCTATGCCGTCGGACAGGGGATGCTGAAGATAAGGCGTGGCAAACGTGTTGTCAATAACGCTGAAAAGCCTGTATTTTTTTGCCAGGGAAGCGATGGCCCTCATGTCAATAATGCTCAGCTCAGGATTTGACGGTGTTTCAAAGAAAATAAGTTTTGTCTTTCGGTTGACCAGCGATGCTATTTGTTTCTGCACGTTGTCATAGGGATCGAAGAACCGGACCATGCAGCCGCTCTTTTTCAGGATCTGTTCAAAAAAGCCCTTTGAGCCGCCATAAATGCGGCTGCTCGATATCATCTCATCTCCAGGAGCAAGGACCTCCAGAAAAACGGCAGCCAGGGCAGCCATGCCGGATGCAAAGGCAACTGCATCCTCAGCTCTTTCAAGCGCTGCAAGCTTCTTCTCAAAGACCTCTACAGTGGGATTGCCTATTCTGGTATAGACAAATCCCTTTTGAGCTCCCTGATTGACCCTGCCAGCCTCTTCAATGGTATCAAAGTAAAAGGTGCTGGTCTGAAAGATAGGCGTGCTCGAAGGATGGTGGGGAAACTGCCCCTCACCCTTGTGGACTGCGTCTGTTCCAAATCCTGTAATATTCTTTTTCATGGTTTTCGGGGGATCAAGGCGGGAAGCAGCTGTTCAGCCTGGTCAGGTAACGTCACTATTCTTCCTGATAGACCGTAATAGCGATCTCCGGGCACATGTTCGCACAGATCGCGCAGCCCGTGCATTTCGCAGTATCTATTGGGCTTGCAATAAAATACCCCACCTTGTTAAACTGCTTTGTCATCGCAATGACCTTCAAGGGACAAGCCTCAATGCAGTTGCCGCAGCCTTTGCATAATTCCCGGTCAATGACAATGCTGCCTTTCACCTCGTTCTCTCCAGAAGCTCTTCAGCGTGCCTGCGGGATATCTCGGTAACTGTTCCGCTCAGCATTCGCGCGATCTCGTCCTGCCGTTCTGTTCCTGAAAGCTCATGCACGGAAACGGAAACGCCGTTGGCCTTCTGCCTCTTCTCTATCTTCAGGTGATGGTCAGCCAGACTCGCGATCTGAGGCAGATGAGTAATACAGATGAGCTGGTGCTTCCCGGATATCCTGAGGAGCTTCCTGGCAACACTGTCAGCGGTCCTGCCGCCAATACCTGCATCCACTTCGTCAAAGATCAGGACAGGAACGTGGTCAACATCAGCCAGAATGCTCTTCAGGCTCAGCATGATCCTTGAGAGCTCACCGCCTGAAGCTATCTTTGCAAGCGGTTTGAGCGGTTCTCCGCTATTTGCGGAAAAGAGAAAATCGATCCGGTCGATCCCGTTGAAATTGATCCTGCATTTGCCCTCCTGATCAGTTTCCTGGCTTACCTCGATCCTGAATTGCGTGTTCGAGAAGGCCAGCTCTCTGAGGGTCTTTTCAATCAGGTCTTCTATCTTCTTCGCGGTTTTTTCCCGCTTTTCTGAAAGGGCACGGGCAACGGTCAGGAGGGCCTCAACATTTTTCTTGAGCTCTTCCTCAACCGCCAAAAGTCGCTCATCAAAGGCTCCAAGCGACTCCAGCTCCTCAGAAGCAGTTCTCTTATAATCCAGAATTGCCTCTATGCTCTCTCCATATTTTTTCTGCAGCCTCTTTATCTTTTCGAGCCGATCCTGTACCTCATCTATGCGCTCAGGATCAAGATCGTATTTATCCTTGAATACCCTCAGCGCAATTGCGGCATCTTCAAGAAGCGGCATTGCAGATTCTACCAGGCTCAGCGTATCAGCGATACTGGGATCAACAGCCTGCATATCCCGCAGTTTGCCGAGAACCTTGGCAAGGTTGTCAGTGCATGCACCGTCCTCCTCGTAAAGGAGCGCATATGCGGTTTCGGTCAGTTCCTTCAGACGGCTTAGATTAGAGAGGATCTTCCGCTCTTCTTCAAGCGTCTGCTTTTCCTCCGGCATCAACCCTGCTGATTCTATTTCATTGATCTGAAAGCTGAGAAGGTCTATTCTGTGAGCCCGCTCCTTGATCTTCTCGGCGAGTGCATTGAACTCTTCCCTGAGTGACTGCACAACAGCATAGAGCTCCCTCACCTGCTCTATCTCATGCGTATGGCCCCCATAGGAGTCAAGGATAAGCCGCTGCTTATCAGCCGTAAGGAGACTTTGATGTTCATGCTGACTGTGAATATCAACAAGGGATTTGCCCATCTCTGTCAGGGTCTGGAGCGTGACCATGGAATCGTTAATGTACGCCCTGCTTTTTCCTGAACTTGAGACGATCCTCCTGAGCACAATGCCCTCTGAAACGTCTATGCCGATCTCCGGCAATTCACTGGTATCTTCCAGTTCGAAGTATGCCTGAACCGTTGCTTCCTTTTCCCCTGCCTTGATCAGATCATTCTGGGCCCGATCACCCAGGGCAAGACCGAGAGCGTCAACGATGATCGATTTGCCTGCCCCTGTTTCTCCTGTCAGGACATTGAGCCCTTTTTCGAATCTGACCGTAAGATCATCGATGATCGCAAGGTTCCGGATGTTCAGTTCTTTCAGCATGGATACCTAAATATAGCACAAACAATGGAGATTATGGTCATAAGCATGTCTGCCTTCAGGCCTCCGCCAGATGCGGTTATTGCATGAAAAAATACTGGACAATTGCTATGGCGAAGACTATTGCGCCGGCAGGGATCGTCTTTCTGTATATCCCGGAAAGGTCTGCCCTAAAATATTCTCTTGTCAGTATCAGACATAGATGTACAGGAGAAAGGAGCACGCCGACAAAGCCCGAAACAAAGGCAAGAGACACCAGAGATAGCGGGGCCTGAGAACCGATACTGACAAGCAGGGGGAAGGTACTCCCCACAAACCCGACCGTATGGCCGGTCAGAAGTCCGGCAAGAAATGGAAGCAGGCAGAATACAGGCACCAAAGGAATACCATGCTCAATAAAAAACCTGCCCAGATCTTTCACTGCGCCTGAAGCGTCCATGGTTTCTTTGAAGAAAATAATGCCGGCAATCATAATGATCACGTCCCACGAAAAGCCGTATCTCACCGCAGCAAAGATCTGACGGCCGCTGTACCGACAGAGGATGAAGATAGGGATAAGCACAAGGAGCAAGGCATAATGAAGTTCAATGCCAACAACAATGACCAGGATCATCACAACTAAAATCGGCAGGAAATTCAGCCACGCTCTCCTGTTAAGGCGCGACACAGGCTCGTCTCTGTTCTGCAGGGGATGTCCGATACCTCTCATGCCATAAATAAATCCTGTCGCTACCAGAGCTGCCGCACAGACAGCATTTGTTATGGCCAGCCTGTTAAGCGGGATATGAGAAACAGCTGAGGCAAAAACGATCCCGGGGTACAGCGGGAGAATGCATTCCCAGGGATGCCTGAACCAGTAGTTAATAAAGGCCTTTTCCTCTTGGCTCATCTCCGTATCCCTGGTTGCCACCTCAACCATGGGAGCAGAGAAATAAGCGCCGCCAAGGGAAGGGAGCGTTCCTATCAGTAATGGCATCGATATGATGACAGCCTTCCTGGACCTGAAGGAACTTGTTATCGTATCCATCATGGCATTGAGAATATTTTGTTCCCTGAGAACCAGCTCAAATATCCTGATGAGCGATAAGGAGAGGAGAAGTTTGATGGCAATACTGCTGGCAACAACATTTCCGGCAATAACAAGGATATCTGACAGACTCATGCGATAGAGCAGGAACAAGGCCACTGAGGCAATGAACATTACATAGCCTATTCCGATCTTCCTCCTGAGCAGGCCGAGCATGAGGAAAAAAATAAGGGATATTTTTATAAGATCCGGCATTGTTAATTGTATCACAATCAGGGAATATGACGGGAGCGGGTCATTATGTAGCTTTGCGCGATATAGAGCCATACTTATGAGCTATTATCTCTGAATTTATCGATTATTCTTTCGTATTCTCAGAAAATTGTTATGCATAAGAATACGTGCTATCGCTGAAAAATAGCGGGCCACCCCTCCTTTTTATGCAATCGCAACACACGGCTCCCTAAAGAAATTGTTCCACGTGGAACAATCCTCGGACATTGACCATCACCCATAATGTTCCACGTGGAACAAAAAATGCCTTAAATTGTCGCCCCTCACTATGCTATAATGCATGCCCATGAACAAAGTGATATCCATTGTAAATCAAAAGGGCGGGGTAGGAAAAACAACTACAGCAGTTAATCTTGCTGCCTCTCTTGCACTGTCAGGAGAAAAGATACTCCTGATAGACCTTGACCCTCAGGGCAACTCAACCTCAGGGCTTGGCATAGTCAGGGATGAGGTCGAAAAAACCCTGTACAGCGTTATTGCGGGTGACTGCTCGCTTGCTGAGGCAGTAGTGCATACGCAGATAGAACAGCTTTTTCTGGTCCCTTCCAGCGCAGATCTGCTCGGAGCAGAAATTGAGCTCATCGAAAAAGATGGGCGAGAGGGTATTCTGGCCAAGACACTCGAAGACCTGAAGGATAGTTACCGGTACATATTCATAGATTGCCCCCCGTCTCTTGGCCTGCTGACCCTGAACGCTCTTGTTGCTTCTGACTCAGTTCTGGTTCCTGTTCAGTGCGAGTATTACGCTCTTGAGGGGTTGAGCATGCTGACAAAGACGATCCGGCGCATTCAGGCATCATTCAACCCTCGCCTTGACATCAAGGGCATTGTGCTGACCATGTTTGACACCAGGAACAATCTCGCTCATCAGGTAGTTGAAGAGGTGAGGAAGCATTTTGGGGATAAGGTATATCAGACGATGATCCCAAGAAATATTGCATTGGGCGAGGCTCCAAGTCATGGGAAGCCGGCAATGCTCTATGATATGAAGTCCAGGGGGGCTCAGAGCTATCTTGCCCTGGCAAAGGAGATATTACGTGAAGACAGCACTGGGTAGAGGGCTCGACGCCCTCATCCCTGATAAGGGAGAAAATATTACTCATATTGATCTAGATCGAATACTGCCGGGCAAGCAGCAGCCGAGAAAAGTATTCAATGAGAGCGCCTTGAATGAGCTTTCCGCATCTATAAAAGAAAAAGGGGTTCTGCAGCCGATCCTTGTTTCGAGGACTGGTGACGGCTCCTTTTATCTGATTGCCGGGGAAAGAAGATGGCGGGCTGCTACACTTGCCGGACTGAAAAAAATTCCGGCTATCATAAAGAATGTTGACTCACGAGACTCCCTCGAAATGGCATTGATCGAGAATATTCAGAGGGAGGAACTCAATCCGATCGAAACAGCTGAAGGCTTCAACCGCCTGCTGCTTGAGTTCAGCCTGACCCAGGAAGACCTTGCAGATAAGGTCGGCAAGGAAAGAGCAACGGTCGCAAACTACCTGAGGCTTCTCAAGCTGCCTTCAGAAATAAAGGATATGCTGTACGCAGGAAAGCTGAGCATGGGACATGCCAGGGCATTGCTGGCACTCGATGGCAGGATAAATCAGGTAGAAGCAGCCAGAAAGATCATAAAAAATGGGCTCAGCGTAAGAGAGGCAGAATTAATATCCAAAAAAACCAAGAAATCTGCTAAAATACCTCGCGATAATGACCCCCAGATCGCTTCTCTTGAGGAAAAGCTCTTGAGACACTTGGGAACAAAAGTTCATATTGCTCAGAAAAACAGAAAGAAGGGGAAAATAGAGATAGAATACTATTCTCTTGAGGAGCTTAACAGACTCCTTGACATATTAATGCAATGAACAACATTCTTATCACAGGTCTTCCCGGAGCGGGCAAAACAACGCTTATCAAGCGACTTTGTATTATTTTTAAGGAATTTAATCCTGTTGGCTTCGTGACCGATGAGGTTATGGACGAAGGAAGTGTTGCCGGCTTTGAAGTCAATAATCTCTATGGTGATAATAAGATCTTTGCCCATACAAAACTGAAGAGCAAGGTCAGTGTCGGTAAATATAAGGTTGATATCAAGGGATTTGAGACCTTTCTCGATCAGACCTTTTCCAGGGAAAAAAAGACCGGCCTCTATTTTATCGATGAGATCGGCAGAGCAGCATCAGAATCAAAAAAATTCGGCAAGATCATCCTGTCACTCCTTGACGCAAAAAAACCGGTTATTGCTTCTATTACAGACAAAGGGACCGGCCTCATCAGTGACATCAGGAAAAGGGAAGATGTCAGAATCTTCGAAGTCACTGAGCAGAACCGTGAGATTCGCCTGAAAGAACTTACCATGGTTATCAGGGACCTTCTGCTGGAATAAGCAGATATTCTGCAGCGTCTATGCCTCCTCTTGTCAGAACAGGAATTGACCTTATAGAAAAAAGATGGCCTGCAAAATTCAGGTATGCGAATATCGGTCTGCTTTTACATCCTGCTTCCATAACCAGTAACTTCTCGCATTCTGCTGATATCTGTTTCAGATCAAAGAAACTCAAGGTCTCAGCATTGTTCGGCCCTCAGCATGGCATTCGCGGCGAAACGCAGGACAATATGATCGAATGGGACAGTTTCAGGGACAGGAAAACCGGAATTCCTATTTATAGCCTGTACGGCAAAACGCGAAAACCATCGCCTGAGATGTTAAAGAATATAGACATTATGGTGATCGATCTTCAGGACGTAGGGGCCCGTTACTACACATTCATATGGACCATGGCGCTGGTTATGGAAGCCTGCAGGGAGCAGAATAAGGCTGTCGTCATTCTGGACAGGCCCAATCCGATAAACGGAAAAGCTATCGAAGGCCCTGTCCTTAATCCAGAATATTCATCATTTGTGGGTCTGCAAAGTCTTCCCGTCCGCCATGGCATGACCATCGGCGAATTAGGCCTTTATTTCAAGGATGCCTTTTATCCTGATCTATGCCTTGACATCCTCCCCATGCAGGGATGGGAAAGAGATATGTGGTTCGATAACACAGGTCTGCCATGGGTTCTCCCTTCGCCCAATATGCCGACATTGGAAACAGCAGCTGTGTACCCCGGAATGTGTCTGCTTGAAGGAACAAACATAAGCGAGGGAAGGGGAACTACCCGGCCATTCGAGATATTCGGCGCACCCTTTATTGACCCTGAAGCGCTGACAGCAGAACTTAAGGCTTTACACCTGCCAGGGGTTATTTTCAGGCCTATGCATTTTCTTCCGACCTTTCAGAAACATGCCGGGAAGCTTTGCGGCGGAGCCCAGATCCATCTGACAGACAGGGGAAAGTTCAGACCTTTCAAGACAGCTGCCGCAATTCTTAAGACTGTCCATGATCTTTACCCAGGAAAGTTCAGATGGAACAAGCCTCCCTATGAATACGAAAAAACCCTCCTGCCGATCGATATACTTGCAGGCACAGACCGCCTGAGAAAGGATATTGAAAACAGAACGTCCATTGATCAGATGGAGAAATGGTGGAATGATGACCTTCATGAGTTTAACAGTAATATCCGAAAGAACTATCTGATCTATTAGTGACTAAACTCAATGCGTTCATATTGGCGGCGGGGTATGGGGAGCGCCTCAAGCCGATCACAGACCACATTCCCAAGCCTCTCCTGCCGATCTGCGGCAAACCCATCATCGAAACGGTTCTTGACCGGATATCCTGCCTTTCACCAGACATCATTGCCATCAACACCTATCATAAATCAGAGCAGTTCGAGAACTGGCGATCCAATCACTCAACTTATTGTAATATAATCATTTTTAGAGAGACATCCCTGCTTGGCACAGGCGGGGCATTGAAGAATGCCGAGTCAATAGTAAAGAATTCGGTCTTTATTGCGCATAATGCAGACATCCTTACTGATATAGATCTTGAGACCCTGGTCAGAAGACATCTCGACTCAAAAAATATTGCGACGCTGGCGGTCCACAATCACGATAAATTCAACAATGTCTGGATCGACCATAGGGGCTTTCTCGGTTCTGTCGGAAGGGTGACAAAAGAACAAAACTCAGGATTATGTAAAATTGCATTCATGGGAATAGCGGTCTATGCCCCTGAGTTCCTCGATCACCTTCCCAAAGGGAATTCAAGTGTGGTTGATGCCTGGCTGAGATCAGTTGCTGCAGGGCATTCGATAGGAACAGTGGACTTTTCAGGCGCTGCCTGGACAGATATCGGAACGCCCGATGCATACGCAGCCGCAGTATTCGATGCCTTAAAAAAAGATGGTGAAACGATCTATCTGCACGGGTCCTTTGACTGCAGCAAGACTGAATTCTGCGGCATTGTAGCAATAGAAGAAGACGTTATCATTCAGGCACCTTCCTGCATCAGCAACTGCATTCTCTTGCCAGGAGCAAAGATAGCCACTGATACATCGATTGAGAACGTCATTATAGGCCCGGGATTCTCCATAGCCGTCAGCTCAAAACAAAGCAGAGAAACAATTCCCCTTACCCGATCAGTCAAAGACTGGTTTGGCCATAGCGAAGATTCTGCCAGTGTAGTCAGCACAGGTTCAGGGGGATCGGACAGGACCTATCACAGGATCAGCCACAACAACAGAACTGCAATACTGATGAACTGCAGAGAAAATGATCCGGATTACATCCGCCATATCACTTACACACAATTCTTCAGGACATGCTCACTCCCGGTTCCGGATATGTTCGCTGCTGATGAAGACCATAAGCAGGCTCTTTTTGAAGATCTCGGCGACCTGTCCCTGTACTCATGGCTTAAATGCAGAAGATCCCCTGATGAGATCGAAACCATGTACAAGAAGGTCCTCGATATCATTGTTCAGCTGCAGACCGTAGCAGCTGAACGCATTGACGAATGTCCGATGCTGAAGGAACGAATCTTTGATTATGAGCATCTCAGATGGGAAACAGGGTATTTCATGGAGCGATTTATTAATGGCATAAGAAAGATTAATAAGAAAGACCCGGACCTCATAGCCGAATTTGACAGACTTGCAAGAGAAGTTGATGCCTTTCCAAAAACCGTTCTTCACCGAGACTTTCAATCACAGAACATAATGGTCACAAAGGGCGGCATACCGCGCCTGATCGACTATCAGGGAGCACGTCTCGGCCCTGCAGCATATGATATAGCCTCCATGCTCTGGGACCCCTATTACCGGCTTGAAGACAGGCTGAGAGACAGGCTGATCGAATATTACATCGCGCGCATGGAGCAAGCCCAGACCTCCTTCCGTGAACATGATTTTAACAGATCGCTTCTTTTCTGCAGACTCCAGCGTCACATGCAGGCATTAGGTGCATACGGTTTTCTTTCCACCGAAAAAAACAAGCTCTATTTTCTCAAATATATTCCTCAGACAGTTGATTACCTGCAACAGGAAACCGCTCTGGCAAAAGACATCTTTCCTGCTCTCCATGCCCTGGCAGTGTCTCTATCATGAGAAGAACAACAGTCAATTTCGACGATATACAGAAGGCCCAGGAGGACACCGAGCGGGAGGCTTTTGACTATTTTTTGGACAGGAAGACAGGGGAAGTGATCATTCTTTCGCAGGATATCGTTAATAGGGCCTGGGAAATTCTATCAAGAACCTACGATGACATTGCTGACTTCGAAGATGTTGAACCTGACGAGATCCCTGATATCCCTGAATGGATGGAAGACGAGATAGAGCTTGCTCTGGATATTTTCATGAATGAGCACGATCACTATATAAGGATCCCGG
Organism: Nitrospirota bacterium; assembly: GCA_016214855.1. Taxonomy (NCBI): domain Bacteria; kingdom Pseudomonadati; phylum Nitrospirota; species Nitrospirota bacterium. The sequence goes on from JACRMT010000007.1 coordinate 72,382, forward strand.
AGCGGAACCCTGCGAAGACGTACGCTGCCATGACAGAATTCGCTATAACAGTCCGGGACCAGAACCTCAAAACCACTCTCTGCAGCGCGCTGGATGGCCCCGGCTCATTCAGAAAGTTCAAAGATGCTCTTGCAGCATTTCCAAAGCAAAAGAAGCTCTGGCATGGCTTTAATGCAAAGGCTTCCAGAAAAGAGATAGAGAACTGGCTCGGCATCTGCGGCATTGACTAACCCGCCTGCAAATGCCGCTTCTCCATTACCTGACTTTCAATCCTTACTCCTTATGCCTTACTATAGAACATACCATACTATTTCCGAATAACAATGAATTCCCTAAATGAAATAACTATATATAAAAGATTCGTAATAAGCATCAGCCTGATCGTTGTTCTGTCCTTTGTTGCTATCTTTACCGCTGCGACCCTGACAAACAGAACGCTTATCTATGAGCAGGCAGGCGCCGAAGCACGCGCACTCTTCACCAGTATTGTGATGGCCAGAAAATGGAACTCTCATTATGGCGGGGTCTATGTAGAGAAAACTCCCGGCATGCAATCAAATCCCTATCTTGTCAATCCTGACCTTACGACCACAGACGGTCGCGTATTCACCAAGAAAAATCCTGCCCTGATGACTCGCGAGATATCTGAGTTGGCGGACAAAGAAGGACTGTTCAGTTTCCATATCACAAGCCTCAAACCTCTCAATCCTGAAAATAGAGCCGATGCCTTTGAGCAGGAGGCACTGAAGGGCTTTTCGCAGGGAATAACAGAATATTTCCGTGATGAACAGAAACCGGGAAAAACCCTGTTCAGGTATATGGCCCCTCTCTATGTAGAATCGTCCTGTCTTGAATGCCACGCTCAGGAGGGGTATAAAGTCGGGGAAGTAAGGGGAGGCATCAGCGTTACCTTTGACATCTCTACCCTCCATCGCCTCAGAAAACTGAATACGCTGATTACCCTTTCTCTTGGCGCGGCAAGCACAGCTCTTCTGCTCGCTCTCGTCTTTGTCTTCACAAACAGACTGATGAAACAGATCGCACAAGCCCGTCAAAAGATAGAGACCATGGCAATCATTGATGAACTGACCAGCCTCTTTAATCGAAGGCATGTTCTCACCAGATTTAAGGAAGAGCTGGAAAGGGCTCAACGACTGAAAAAAGACATCGCCTGCATGATGATAGACATTGATCACTTTAAAGAAGTAAACGATACGTACGGCCATATGATAGGAGACAAGATATTGAAAGAGGCTGCTGCACTGATCATGGACTCGATACGGACCTATGATATCGCAGGCCGCTACGGCGGCGAGGAATTCCTTGTGGTACTTCCGGATACGGCCGCTGAACATGCTCTATCGCTTGCCGAAAGGCTCAGAATAAATGTTGAAGAAAACCTGTGCCTCCGCGCAGGCATAGTGGTCAAGAAACCGATAACGGTCAGCCTCGGTATTGCATCCCTGCGCTCAACAGACAAGACCGTTGACGATCTGCTGATGCGTTCCGATGACAGCCTTTACAAGGCAAAAAGGGAAGGCAGGAACAGAGTTGCCTGCATTATCATCGACGATTAAGGCGACTCGGGCGAAAACAGCCCTGTGCTGAGATACCGCTCTCCCCTGTCCGGGATGATCACAACGATCTTCTTTCCTCTGCCGAGCTTCCGTGCCACCCTGAGCGCGCCCCATATTGCAGCGCCAGAGGATATGCCGGGAAGGATCCCCTCTTTTATGGCCAGAGCCCTGGCGGTCCCGGCAGCGTCGCTGTCAGCAACTGCGATCACTTCATCATAGATCTTTGTATTCAGAACCCCGGGCACAAAACCTGCCCCTATGCCGGCAATCTTGTGCGGTCCGGCACTCCCGCCTGACAGCACAGGAGATGCAGCCGGCTCGACAGCAGCGATCCAGACATCCTGCTTCTTCTCTCTGAAAACCATGCCGACGCCTGTGATCGTACCTCCTGTCCCAACCCCTGCAACAAATCCGTCCGGAACGCAGCCCAGATCGTTCAGGATCTCGACTGCAGTTGTCTTCATATGAACATCAGGATTGGCGCAATTCTCAAATTGCTGCGGCATGAAATAAGACCGGTTTTCAACGCTTATCTCTGTTGCCCTGTCTACCGCCCCTTTCATGCCCTTTTTCCCCTCAGTAAGAACAAGCTCTGCTCCGTAAGCCTGGAGAAGCTGCCTCCGCTCCATGGACATTGTTTCCGGCATCGTCAGAATAAGCTTGTACCCTTTGACCGCAGCAACCATGGCAAGCCCTATGCCTGTATTCCCGCTCGTAGGTTCAATAATGGTCCCGCCCGGCTTAAGCTTTCCCTCACGCTCAGCCGTCTCGACCATGGCAAGCGCAATCCTGTCCTTGACAGATCCCCCTGGATTGAATCCTTCAAGCTTGGCCCATATCTCAGCATCATCAGGCCCTGTCATTCTGCTAATCTTCACCAAGGGTGTATTACCGATCATCGAAAGAACTTCACTATGCAGCTTCATGTTTCCTCCCTGCTCCATACGGTCTATTTATTATTGCCGATCAGCGCCAAGCCTGATTATATCACAGGAAATAACCCCTATTCTCAGAATGACAACAATAAGGTAGAATCAACTATGGCAAAACGGATCATAAAATCCTCCGGCATGAATGAGGACTTTGAGATCAGCAAACTGATCAACTCCCTTATACGTTCAGGCGCTCCTTCTGAAGTCGCCTTTGAGATAGCCAAAGAAATAGAAAAAGAGCTCCCGCCGAAAGCACGTACCGAAGAGATCTTCAGACAGGCGAGAAAGCTGCTGCGAAAACACAATGTTGCATCAGGCATGCGGTACTCAATAAAGAAAGCGATATTCGCTCTCGGTCCCTCAGGATATCCCTTTGAGCGGTATTTTGGAAAGATCATGGCACACCACGGGTACACGGTTGAAACTAACCGGATCGTCAAGGGGTACTGTGTAGATCATGAGGTCGACGTTATTGCCCGCACCAACAATGCCTATTCTGTCATTGAATGCAAATACCACAGTGACGCGGGCAAGGCTACGGACGTCAAGATAGCACTCTACGTTCATGCCCGTTTTATGGATATCAAAAAAGCTGCGGATATGCGCTCAGAAAAGCGCATGGCATTTCATAACGGCTGGCTTGTTACCAACACCCGCTGTACGATAGATGCCATACGCTATGCCGAATGTGTTGGTCTTAAGATCGTAAGCTGGAGGTATCCTGAGAAAAACAGTCTTGAACGAATGATCGAGGACAAGAGGCTCTACCCGGTCACGATCCTGCATTCTGTCCGAAAAAACATGCTCGACACCCTTTTCAGGGCAGATATTATACTTGCGCAGGATATCGCGGACATGCCTGAGGAGGTCTTTGCAAATAAGAGCGGACTGGATCAGCAGACCGCAACGGTCCTAAAGCGCGAAGCCGATGAGATCTGCCCATGCACGAATGCAGATAACGTCGTAACATTGGGAACACGAGGGCAATATGAGAAGGGTTTGTAATAACTTTCGGAGGCAAGGCGTGCCTACAGGCACGTCGCAGTGACGAATTTTGAAGCGCAACGAAGCGTACGGTCTTTTTACGAAGCCTTCAACTCTTGATAAGATTTTGCCCTGCATGCATAATGTCATATCATACTTTTTGAAAGGGGTACAATAATGAAACTTTTTCTCACCGCATTAAGTCTTCTTCTCCTTGCTGGCTTTGCCTCCGCAGAATCTCAGGAACTGAAAACCGATAAGGACAAGCTCAGCTACAGCATGGGAGTTGCCACAGGCATACAGATGAAACGGCAGTCTGTCGATGTTGATGTTGATATGTTCGCAAAAGGCCTCAGAGATTTTGTGTCGGGGAGCAAGCTCCAGATGACAGAACAGCAGGTTCAGGAGACCCTGATGAAGTTCCAGCAGGAAATGACTGCCAGGCAGGCAGAAAAGAATAAACTGCTTGCGGAAAACAACAAAAAAGAGGGAGAAGCCTTCCTCGCTGAAAACAGGAAAAAAGATGGGGTGAAAACCCTGCCAAGCGGTCTTCAGTACAAAGTCATCACAGAAGGATCAGGCAAAATGCCAAAGGAAAGTGATACCATTACAGCCCATTATCGCGGAACCCTGATCGACGGCACTGAGTTCGACAGCTCCCTCAAACGCGGGCAGCCCGTAACGTTTCCGGTAAAGGGTGTTATCAAGGGATGGACAGAGGCATTACAGCTCATGAAAGTAGGCTCAAAATGGCAGCTCTTTATTCCTTCTGAACTTGCCTATGGGGAACGCGCCGCAGGACAGCAAATCGGCCCGAATGCTGCCCTGATATTCGACGTTGAGCTAATTTCGATCAGCGATCCTGCTGAAAAGAAAGAGACCAAGTAACAAAAAGACAACCCCGGGGAGCGGATACAGACAGGGGGACTGGCAGATAAAGCCAGTCCCCCTGTTTTCATTCATAATGTCTCCACTAATCAGCAGTTGTCCCGCCTGGAAGACCGGCCTACGTTATCTTCTCCCCGATCACCAGCACCGTCTCAGGGAGGTCTTTTACCTGAATATTCTTGTACCCGGTCTCTTTCAGCCATTTCTTTATTTCAGCAGGGCTGTAACAGCGTCCCGACTCAGTGCCGACCAGCATATTCACAGAAAAAAGTGCGCTCTGCGGAGGCCGGGTCAGTTCATCGTTGATCAGAAACTCCTGGACAACAACGCGCCCCCGTGGATTCAGGGCAGCATGACATTTGCGCAATAGGCTGAGATTCTCCTGAGCAGAAAAGGCATGAAAGATCTGGCTCAGCAGGACCAGATCATACCCGGAACCAATAGCATCTGCATGGAAATTACCCGCAATGAACCTGATACCCTTTGCCCCTTCTCTCCGCACGACCTTTCTGGCAATGCGTATCGTCTCAGGGAGATCGAATATGGTTGCCTTGACACCTCTCTTTGTCATGGCAATTGCGTTCGTGCCCGGCCCGCCGCCAAGATCCAGCATACTCTTAACACCCCTGACTCCTGCAGCCCTGATAAGACCCTCTGCCCTCAGGACCGTCAGGTTATGCATGCCCAGTATGAACGACTCATGATCAAAACCGCGGCGCGCAGGACGCCCGGTACTGACAACCTCATCAAGGGCCGAGAAGTTCTGCCACATCGTAGAGGCATGGCGCACAATATCCCCCTGATACAGGCGGCTCCCCCTGACAAGAAAGCTGTTTGCTGCCGGGCTATTGCGGTAAATACCCTTCAGGCTCTTGCGTATAAGCCCGAGCCCGGTGAGCGCATCGAGGAGTATCTTTGTAGCACGGAGGTCGGTTCCAAGTCTCCCTGCCACAGCAGCTCCTGACAGCGGCCTCCTGAGTTGCTCAAACAGCCCGATATTATTCGCGGTCAGAACAACACGCGCTGAAGTAAATCCCAGATACAACTTTCTCAGAGCAGCAAGATCGTCAGTTATCATTGATCAATTATATCACGGCAGACGAATAAGGGATTGCAAAGACTTCGAATGGAGAGTTAGGTGAGAAGTAAGAGAAGACCGTCAAATAATGTTCGCTATCCGATCTTCTCCTTCCCCATATATGACCGCAGCACCTCAGGTATGATCACAGAACCGTCTTTCTGCTGATAATTTTCGAGTATGGCAACAAGCGTCCTTCCGATCGCAAGGCCTGAACCATTCAGGGTATGCACGAACTCGGTGCCCTTTTTCCCTTCGCGCTTGAAGCGGATACCTGCCCTGCGTGCCTGAAAATCAACAAAGTTAGAACACGACGATATTTCCCTGTACCTGTTCTGACCGGGAAGCCAAACTTCAATATCATAGGTCTTTGCAGAGGAAAAGCCGAGGTCACCTGAACATAAGGCTACAACCCTGTACGGAAGCCCCAGGGCCTGAAGGATCTCCTCTGCATTGTTTGTCAGCTTTTCAAGTTCGCCAAAGGAATCTTCCGGCTTCGCGAACTTGACCAGCTCAACCTTGTTGAACTGATGCTGCCGTATTAGACCTCTCGTATCCTTGCCATGGGAGCCGGCCTCTCTTCTAAAGCAGGGTGTATATGCCGTGTAGTAGATCGGCAGGTCTGCCTCCTGAAGAATCTCGTCGCGATGGATATTGGTCACCGGCACCTCTGCAGTCGGAATGAGGTAAAATTCAGGGTCAGATATCCTGAAAAGCTCAGCCTCGAACTTCGGAAGCTGGCCGGTCCCGGTCATGCTTTCCCGGTTCACCAAAATAGGAGGAAAGATCTCCCTATATCCCTTGCCGGTATGAGTATCGAGCATGAAGTTCATCAGAGAGCGCTCAAGCCTGGCGCCAGCTCCCTTCATGACCGAAAAGCGGGCCCCTGATATCTTCGCTCCTCTTTCAAAATCAATGATATCCAGAGGCTCCGCAATATCCCAGTGGTTCAATGGCTCGAAATCAAACTGGCGTACTGCACCCCATTTTCTGATCTCGACATTCTCGTTCTCATCCTTGCCAAGGGGAACTGATTCGTCAGGGATATTGGGTATGGTAAGAAGCAGTGCCCTTGTTTCCGCCTCAAGGTCTTTTAGCCGCTCATCCAGATCTTTCAGGCGATCTGAAACACCCTTCATCTCTTCAAGTTGAGCTGCTGCATCTTCCTTCCGGCGCTTAAGCTTTCCTATTTCCTCAGAGACGACATTCCGTCTGTTTCTGAGGTCCTCTGTCTCCTTGAGCACCGCCATCCTCTTTTCGTCTATGGCAAGAAATGCAGCGAGCGGGAATTCATAGCCTCTTTTTTTCAGGCCATCCCCGACAGATTCAACGTTCTCCCTTACAAAGCGTGCATCAAGCATGAGAAATGCGCTCCAACAGCTTACTTAACTACGCCGTCAGAAAATACGATGCTGTCAAACTTCCTTTTGAGTGTTTTGCTCTCAAAATTTTTCATCTCCATGCCCGGACGAAAGGTCATGGTCTTCCCTTTTGTAACTTTCATCTCAGGGACAGCCACCCAGGTCTTCTTTCCTCCCTGCTCAAGCTGAACATAGGTATACCCCGCACTGTCCATGGTATCGACAACCTTGCCGGTCAATCCTGCAGGCTCTTCCGAGGCCTTCTTCTCTGTTTTTGCCTTCTTTGCAGCAGGCTTGGGATCAGCAGCTCCTGACAACCCTGCCACCGAAAATAAAAACGATACAACACAAACTGCTGTTAAAATCTTCTTCATGATTTCTCCTTATCCAAGACGGTGATAGAAGGGAGCTACGCAGAGACTGGCCGCACAAGCCTGAGTATTTCTGTCAAGACAAGCCCTTCCCGACATTACGAAATATTATACCATAGATATGGGACAGCAGTTTGCCATGGCAAGTTGCCTTTACCATGTCCGAAAATGTCCGACAAAGATGGTATAGTATCAAAATCATGAGCATCTTTTCTGTTTCGTCCGCAAAGGAAAAAACCCTCAGGGAAAGTATGGAAGCTCTTCATATCCGTGAAGAGGATATCGAGGAGTCGTTTATCCGCTCCAGCGGGAAAGGCGGCCAGCATGTAAACAAGACCTCCACCTGTGTGTATCTTAAGCACCTGCCGACAGGCATAGAGGTCAAATGCCAGGAAGCGCGGTCCCAGGCACTGAACCGCTATCGCGCCCGTCTCCTGCTCATACAGAAAATTGATGAACTGATCAGAGGGAAGGAAAGCGCTGAACAACAGCGCATAGAGAAGATCCGGAGACAGAAGAGAAAACGGTCTAAACGGTCCAAGGAAAAGATGCTGGCCGATAAAAAGATCGTCTCGAAAAAGAAAGAGTTCCGCTCTCCGGTGAGAAACAATGAAGCATGATCTTCTCAATATATACCGAAAACTCTTTGCAGCCTTCGGTCACCAGCACTGGTGGCCGGGAGACTCTCCTTTCGAGGTCGCCGTAGGGGCAATTCTAACCCAGAATACCAATTGGTCCAATGTAGAAAAAGCAATTGCAAATCTGAAGAGAGAAAAAGCGCTTTCTGCAGAAAAGCTCCATCGTATGCCTGCTTTGCATCTTGCCGGTCTTATTCGGCCCGCAGGATATTTCAATGTCAAGGCAAAGCGCCTGAAAAACTTTATAGATCTTCTGCATGAGGAATATCAGGGAAGCATGACAGGGATGGCGGCAGAAACACTTCCGGCTATAAGAAAAAAACTCCTGTCCGTCAACGGCATTGGACCTGAAACCGCTGATTCAATTATTCTCTATGCCCTTGAAAAGCCGGTTTTTGTGATCGATGCCTATACAAAAAGAATCCTTTCCCGCCATGCTATAATACACAATGCTGAATCCTATGAAACCTGTCAGGAGTTGTTTCATACAAAGCTCCGGAACGATGTATCCCTGTTCAATGAATACCATGCACTTATTGTCAGGCTTGCCAAGGATTTCTGCAGACCTGATCCCCGCTGTTCAGGCTGTCCGCTCGAAAGGATATAACAGTGGTTAGGATAGTGACTCAGCTGCTGGTAGGCCTTATGCTTCTGTTTGCCGTGCTTACACTCTTTCCTAAGGCCTATATCGAATTCAAGGCCGGGAAACAGGGAAAGGGAATACTGTCACTATTGCTCGGTTTCGCTGCTGCCTTCTTCTCCCTGATGGCCTTTTATCATGCCTATCTGATTGTCAGTCAGTAACGATTCGTCGGCCTCGGCCTCAAACTTCATCGTCTGATCCGTTCCTGAAGCAAGGGCAATTTTATCATGCAATAGCGCGCTTTGAGGCAGAGCCCCACCTTCAATGACTGTTTCAAAACGGCTGAGAATATTCCTTATTCCATCGTCAAACTCTTTTCGATTCATCTTCAGCTCTGCGATCTCTTCATTGATCTGAAGCGCTCTGTCATGAGCTTCCTTGAGCAGGTCCCGCACACTCTCCCCTGCCTTCTCTATCAGATTATCGGCCTCTCTTCGTGCAAGGATCTTGTATTCCTCTGACATCTGATGGGCATCCTGAACCGTTCTGCTCAAGAGATTCCGCATCTCCCAAAATCGTTGTACCTCAGCATCGGCCTTATGGATCTGCTCCTTAAGCGCCGCATTCTCCCTCAGCAGATCTTCGAGCTCTTCCCGGATCTGCTCAAGAAAACTTGAGACCTCTTCAGGATGAAATCCCCTGAATTGCATCGGGAAGCGCCTTGTTTCTATGTCTATCGGCGTTATTCTCATCGTGCCCTATTATAATACAAATCCCGCGGCTTGACCGCCCTCATTGCAGAGCACTCTTATCAACGATCACCAGATGTCTGATGCTCTGCTCAAAGGGCAGGACCAGATCCTCTATCGTTAGGGCAGATCTTTCAAGACCCCTGAGCTCATCTTCCAGCTTCGGTCCTTTGCTCAGAATAAGAACGCCCCTCTGATCCAGGAGCCTCTCCGCCTTTTTTATAAACTCACCCACGCTGAAGAGCGCTCTTGTGACCGCTGCGTCAACAAGCAGATCGCGAACGTCCTCAACCCTCATGTTCATTATTTTCGTATTTCTCAACATGAGCACCCGCTGCATATGTTCAAGGAAGAGAGCTTTTTTTTGCACAGGCTCGATAAGAACCATCTCTATATCAGACCTCATGATCCTGATCGGCAGACCGGGAAACCCTGCGCCGCTGCCTATATCCGCAATGCTCTTTACCGAGGGAGGAAGAATTTTCAGAAAGAGGAGTGAGTCAAGAAAATGCTTTACGACAATATCAACATCTGTCTTCAGGGCTGTGAGGTTATAGGCCCGATTCCATTTCTTGAGTTCTGACAGGTAGATGAGAAATTGGGTTATCTGCTTTTCGGTAAAGGGAATATCGAGAATCTTAAGCCCATCTCTCAAGAGAACGTCAGCGGCTTCTTTAGACATGATTACTCTCTGAAATCTGACCGACCGGCCCAGACCAGTTTCACTTCCCGCTTGTCATCGAACAACAAAAAGCGATACTTGTCAGGCAAAGGCTTGTCTGTCTCAATAAGCTTCAGTATCTCCCATTTTACGTTGTTAGTGAGTTCCATAATATTGCCAGAATTCTATCATAACGGCGCTTCCTTTCCCCCTCACCCCTACCCTCTCCCTCATGGCGAGGGTAAAACATGGGAGCCAGAAAATCCTGCTTCAATTTAGTCAATTTCTTCTTCGATTCCCTCTACCTCTGGGAAAGGGTTAGGGTGAGGGTCATTCTTCTGTCTTTTCAAGAACCTGCTTAATAGCCTCCAGAACTCCATCCATATTGCCCATAACTTCATTGTTCCAAAATCGCACAACCTCATATCCGTTCGTTCGAAGAAAATCATCGCGATATTGATCGTAATCTTTCCTCTCCGCATGCTGGCCACCGTCAACCTCGACAATCAGCTTAGAGCCTTCACATAGAAAGTCTGCTACATACGGCCCAACCGGCACCTGCCTGCGAAACTTCAAACCTTGCTGCCCTCTGTTTCTTAGTTTCTGCCAAAGGATTTTTTCAGCGTCGGTCTGATTCCTTCGCAGCAGGCGTGCCTTTTGAGTATTATTCACCCCTCACCTTACTCCACAAGAATTGGTAGAACTTGCAGCCAACCGTTCTCCCCTCACCCCTACCCTCTCCCTCATGGAGAGGGTGCAGAGAATCCAAATCAACTTCAATGCCGCTCCTTCTTTCCCTCTTTTTTTAGTCCCCTCGCCCTTTGGGAGAGGGTTAGGGTAAGGGGCGCTAAAACTGGCAATGAAACTGCTTTTATCTATAGTTGAAGGCGTTACGGTAAATTTCAGACCTTCTCAACAACCTTTGCTATGCTGGATATCTTTTCATCGGCAGTCTTCATGAGTGTAACACCCTGGGTATTTCTGCCGTGGATCGAAATATTCTCTGCCGCTGTTCTTATGAGCTTGCCTGCCCCGGTAACCATAACTACCTCGTCTTCGTCCCTCACCTGAAGAAGGCCTACTACCTTTCCGCCTTTCTCCGTAAGTTTGATGGATATGACCCCTTTGCCTCCCCTTGCCTGAAGCGGATAGTCTTCTATCTTTGTTCTTTTCCCAAAACCATTCTCCGCAACAGTCAAAATGGCGGTCTTCTCTTCCGCAACTTCAGCGGCTACCACCTCATCGCCTTTCATCAGGCGTATGCCGCGGACTCCTCTTGCCGTGCGTCCTGTCTCCCTGACGTCTTCTTCATTAAATTTTATGGACAGGCCGTTGCGTGTCCCGATTATCAGATCGTTGTTTCCACTGGTCTTTCTGACATCGATCAGTTCGTCACCCTCATCGAGGGATATCGCGATAATGCCTTTCGCTCTTGGATTGCTGTATGCCGTCAGCAAGGTCTTTTTGACCGTGCCGCTCTTGGTGAACATCACGAGGTACCCGTCCTTGAAATCACGGACAGGCAATGCCGTCGAGACCCGCTCTCCTTCAGACAGCTGCAGAAGATTTATCATCGCCTTGCCCTTTGCTGTCCTGCCTGCTTCGGGCAATTGATAGGTCTTGAGCCAGTACAGTCTCCCAAAGTTCGTAAAGAAGAGCATATAGTCATGCGTGGAACCGATAAACAGCTGTTCTACAAAGTCCTCTTCCTTTGTCTCCATACTCATCCCGCCTGTGCCGCCGCGGCGCTGGCTCCGGTACGCGCTCAGGGGATTCCGCTTGATATACCCGGTATGAGAGAGCGTAATGACCATTTCCTCCTCAGAGATGAGATCTTCTATGGATATCTCTCCGGTATCCTCGGTTATCTCGGTCCTTCTCTCGTCAGTATATTTCTCCCTGATCTCAAGGAACTCATCTCTGATGATCTTTGATACCAGCTTCTCGCTTTCTAAAATTGCCTTGAGTTTCGCAATCTCTTTCAATATCTCCTTATACTCATTCACGATCTTATCGCGTTCAAGACCGGTAAGTCTCTGCAGTCTCATCTCCAAAATGGCCTGGGCCTGGAGCTCCGAAAGCTGATATCCTTCCATCAGGCCGTTCTTTGCCTCTTCCGGATTCTTTGATGCTCTGATAAGCGCAATGATCTGATCCAGATGATCAAGGGCTATCTTGAGCCCTTCCAGAATATGGGCCCGCTCCTGAGCCTTTCTGAGCTCGAATCGGGTCCTTCTCATGATCACGTCGCGCCGGTGCTGGATAAAATGGCCGAGCATGGCCTTAAGGCTGAGCACACGGGGCTGGCCACTTACTATGGCTAACATGATGATGCCAAAGGTCGTCTGCATCTGGGTATGCTTATAGAGGTTATTCAGCACCACCTCTGCCATGGCGCTCCTCTTCAGCACAATAACAACCCTGATGCCGTCCCGGTCAGATTCGTCCCTTATGTCCGAGATGTCTTCGATCTGTTTTTCTCTCACCAGCTGGGCCATCTTCTCAATCAGCCTGGCCTTGTTCACCTGGTAGGGCATCTCGGTAATGATGATGCTCTCTATACCGCCGTGCTCTTTCTCTATTTTTGCCTTCGCCCTGATCCTGACCAGCCCCCTGCCGGTTGCGTACGCATCCCTGATGCCGGCAGTCCCATAAATAAACCCGCCGGTCGGAAAATCAGGTCCTTTGATGGATGTCATGAGCTGTTCGACCGTAGTATCGGGATCATCAAGCAACATCACCAGACCGTCAATAACCTCGCCGAGGTTATGTGGCGGTATGTTCGTTGCCATACCAACCGCAATACCGGCAGCACCGTTAATGATAAGGTTCGGGATCTTGGACGGAAGCACTTTCGGCTCGACGGTTGTCTCATCAAAGTTGGCTATAAAATCGACCGTCTCCTTGTCAATATCAGCAAGCAGTTCTTCGGCGATCTTTGCCATTCTTGCCTCTGTATACCGGTAAGCTGCAGCCCGGTCCCCGTCTATGGACCCGAAATTGCCCTGACCGTCAACAAGCATGTAACGAAGGTTAAAGTCCTGTGCAAGCCTCACCATGGCGTCATAAACAGCAGTATCGCCGTGAGGATGGTATTTCTTGAGCACCTCGCCCACGACACCGGCGCTCTTGGAATATTTTTTGTTCGGGAGCAGTCCCTCCCTGAACATGGCGTACAGGATCCTTCTCTGCACAGGCTTCAGCCCGTCCCTCACCTCAGGCAGTGCCCTGCCTATGATCACGCTCATCGCATAATCGAGATAACTGATCTTCATCTCTTCTTCGATATTTATTGGCAGCTTTGACATATATGGTTAACCCTTTCTCCTTTGCCGGCAGGCACCTGCGTTCGGCAGCATGCTATTGGCTATCATCAAAATCTAATTTTTTCTTCTCAAGAGACGGCTTCAACTTTATCAACATAAAAACCCTGTTCTCTTTCAGCCAGTAATCTATGTCCAGGACATCGTCTGTTCCAAACGTGATCGGAAGGTACAGCGGCCTGAGCTCATAACCGATAAGTTCTCCCTTTTCATCTCTGATGCTTCGGAGCTTTTCCTGGTGAAATTCCGCATGTGAACGGATAAACTCGCTTGCCTCCCTGAGAGCCCTGTCAGCCGTTAAGCCCTTTCTTGCTCTGAAGGTAAATTCAGGGGCATAGGGTTCAAGGGTGTATCTGTCCCCCTCTCTGTCCAGGAACGCAGCAGTCTCAAGGTCATCACTGTAATTATTGCCATAGAGTATAAGGGTATAGGTGCCCTGTACCTCACTGTTCACGGCAGCATCCGTCTTGAGTGTCTGCCCCGGCGCACACGACTGCAGAACAAATGCAGCGAAAACTGCGATTGTGCTGAAGACGAGGCTGCCGAAACGGTTACACATCTATATTTCTCGCCTCAAGCGCATGCTTGACGATAAAGTCCTTTCGCGGCTCAACCTGATCGCCCATCAGGATCGTAAAGATCTCGTCAGCGTTAACGCTGTCTTCAATACTGACCTGAAGCAGAGTTCTTTTTTCCGGATCCATGGTCGTTTCCCATAACTGCTGCGGATTCATCTCGCCCAGTCCCTTGTACCGCTGGATACTCAATCCCTTTCGGGCAGCTTCAAAAACATGCTGATATAATTCTGTTGTAGATCCTATATCCCGCTTTCCCTCTTTCGTTGTCACAATAAAAGGAGCATTCCCCAAGTCCCTGATCGTGCCATGAAGGGCCTCAAGCTCCCGGTATTCAGGAGAAAGGAGAAGCTTCTCTTCAAGAGCCACCTTATAATTCTGTCGTGTTATCAGCACACCAAAGCCCCCATGCTCTTCATCGGGGTACAGTTCACCGATCGCAATATCCGGGACTTCAGCCTTCATCCTCTTGAGCAGCTCCTTAAGCAGGGTCTTGTCCTTAAGAACAGCCTTGTTCGTTTCTTCTTTAAGGAGAAAGCGGAGCACCCGCGTTTCCTTCCGCCTCCGTTCGAACCACTCTATCAAACGCTCGTAGCTGGCAAGCTTCTTCAGAAACGATACCAGTGCCTTGCCCTTCACTTCCTGGCCCTTGAGGACAAGAGCAAGATCTTCTGAAGCAAGCTCCAGAAGCATACCCTGCATCTCCTGTTCATTCTGGATATATTTCTCTGTCCTTCCCTTCTTCACCTTAAAAAGCGGCGGCTGCGCAATATAGAGATATCCTTTTTCAATTACCTCAGGCATCTGGCGATAAAAAAAGGTGAGCAGGAGTGTCCGTATATGTGCGCCGTCAACATCCGCATCGGTCATCAGCACGACCTTGTGGTAACGGATCTTGTTTATGTCGAAATCTCCGGCTCCGATGCTGGTGCCAAGAGCAGTAATAAGGATACGTATCTCTTCTGAGGCCAACATTTTGTCAAAACGGGCCTTTTCGACATTCAGTATCTTGCCCCGAAGCGGCAGGATCGCTTGCGCTCTTCTGTCCCTGCCCTGTTTTGCTGAACCGCCTGCCGAATCTCCCTCAACAATGAAGATTTCGCTTAATGCAGGATCTTTTTCAGAGCAGTCAGCAAGCTTGCCCGGAAGACCGGTATCTTCCAGCGCTCCCTTTCTTCGCGTCAACTCGCGGGCCTTTCTGGCCGCCTCACGAGCGCGGGCTGCCTGTACAGCTTTTTCGATGATCTTCTTCGCTATGGAAGGATTCTCCTCAAAATAGGTTGAAAGCGCATCATTGACAATCGACTCAACAATGCCCTTTGCTTCACTGTTGCCAAGCTTCATCTTGGTCTGCCCTTCGAACTGCGGATTCGGCAGCTTCACGCTTATCACCGCAGTCAGGCCTTCGCGGATATCATCCCCAGATACGCTGTCCTTGCCATTTTTTAGAATGCCGGAATTGCTGGCATAGCTGTTGGCCGTTCTGGTCAGGGCCGATTTAAAACCGATCAGGTGTGTTCCACCCTCTCGCGTATTGATATTATTGGCAAAGGTAAAGATCGTTTCAGAATAGCTGTCATTATATTGAAGCGCAACCTCGGCGAATATGCCGTCTTTTTCGCCTGATATATAGACCGGCTTTGGATGCAGCGAGGTCTTGTTCTTGTTCAGATGCTCAACAAAAGAGACTATGCCGCCCTCATAAAAAAATTCCTGATTCTTGTCAGACCGTTCATCAAGGATCGTTATCTTGAGCCCCCGGTTCAAAAATGCAAGCTCTCTCAGCCTCTGCGAAAGCACATCGTAACTGAAATCAACGCTCTCCGTGAATATCTCGGGGTCAGGTTTAAACGTTACTTTTGTGCCCCGTGATTTCGTCTTTCCTACGACGGTCAGCGGGCCGGTCGGCTTCCCCTGTTCGAACCGCATCTGAAAGACCTGGCCGTTCTGCTTGATCTCGACCTCAAGCCATTCTGAAAGCGCATTCACAACCGATATGCCTACACCATGAAGTCCGCCTGATATCTTATAGGCTGATGACTCGAACTTGCCCCCTGCATGCAGCTCTGTCAAAACCACTTCAGCGGCAGTGCGGCCTTCGGTATCGCCCGGATGCGCCCCGGTAGGGATTCCTCTGCCGTTATCCGTAACAGTACAGCTGCTGTCGTGGTGGAGGATAACGTCAATATTGCTGCAATACCCTGCAAGGGATTCATCCACGCTGTTGTCAACGGCTTCATACACCAGATGGTGCAGGCCGTCCGGTCCTGTTGATCCAATATACATGGCAGGCCTCTTTCTTACTGCGCTGAGGCCTTTAAGTATTTTTATGTCATCTGCTGTGTATGTTGCTTCACTGCCTGTCTGTTTATCTTCCATGTTCCCTCTCTATCCTTATTTTCCCGAATTCTCTCTGTACGTTATATCCTCATCGGCATGATAACACACCGGTAATCGGCATCCTGCTCGTCCCGTATCAGCACAGGACTAAGCGCACCCTGAAATTCCATGATCACGCGGTCCGATGACATCACCTCTATGATATCCAGCAGATACCGGGCATTAAGGCCCAGGGCTGTCTTTTCTCCTGTATAATCGACCGCGATCTCGTCAGTTGCCTCCCCCATGTCCGGGTTTGACGTTGTTACGGTCAGCTTATTATCGCCAAGGTCCATCTTCACGGCATTGGTCTTGTCCTTTGCCATAAGGGAAACCCTGCGAAGCGCCTTTGCAAAAGCCCCACGCTCGATGACTATCCGCTTTTCATTCGCAGCCGGTATCACCTGTTCATAGTTGGGGTATGTGCCTTCGATCAGGCGCGTAAGGAACTGGATATCACCAATGCTGAAGAGCACATGGTTCTTGCTGAGCACCATCCTGACAGAGTCTTCCCTTTTTTCGAGAATTTTTCTGAGCTCTGCTGCAGCCTTCTTCGGCACGATCAACTTCTTCTCTTCAGAGAGCTTCCCCTGTGCCCCAGAGGGTACCTCGAACTGTTTGGACATAGCTGCCAGCCGGTGACCGTCTGTGCCGACCATCGAAAGCCTGCCGTCAGTCGTTATATGGAAAAGAAGGCCGTTGAGGGTGTACCGGGTGTCACTGTCACCTGCGGCAAAAACCGTCTTCTCAATGAGACCTGCCATGGTCTTTGCTTCCAGGGATATCTCTTCCATGTCCTCCATGCCGGGCCAGGCAGGAAATTCCCTGGATGAAAGGCAGGCAAGCCGAAAGTTGCTCGCACCGGTCTTTATCCTCAGCCACTGCTCATCAATGGATTCAAGGGAAAGATCGCCGTCCACTTCTCTGACGATTTCAAACATCTTCCGCGCAGGAATGCAGATCTTCCCTTCTTTCTCTACCTTCAAGGCAAGGGGTTCCCGAAGAGCGGTCTCAAGGTCGGTAGCGGTAATGAAAGAACCGTTCTTGCCGGCCTCCAGAAGGAAATGGCTCAGGATCGGCATGGTATTTCTCTTTTCAACTATGTTCTGTATGTTCGACAGCTTCTCCTGCAGTTCATCTTTGGAAACTATTAGCTTCATGACCCCTCCTTAGTGTTTTATCTTCTGAAGAAGATTTTCTATCATCCTGTTAAAGGTCTCGTCCTTTGACCTGCGTTCCTCCACCTGCTTGCAGGCATAGATGACCGTTGCATGGTCTTTGCCGCCGCAGGCCTTGCCGATATCGCTCAGGGAAGATTCCGTAACCTGTTTTGCGACGTACATGACCGTATGCCGGGCAAGAACCAGATCCTTGGTCCGCCTCTTGAGCTTGATCTCGGAAGGTTTCAGATTATAGAACTCGCAGACCGCCTTGATGACAGCATCCACGGTAACGGGCCGGTGTTCATCGTGGATAATGTCCTTGAGGACCTTTTTTGTTGTCTCTACGGTTATCTCCTCGCCGGTGAGTGCGGACTGCGCTGCGATGCGCATGAGACTGCCTTCAAGTTCCCGAATATTCGATTTGATCCTGCTTGCAAGGAGATGCACGACATCCTCAGGAAGTTTTCGAATGTTCATCATCTCCGCTTTCTTGTGGATAATGGCGATCTTTGTCTCAATATCAGGCGGCTGAATATCGACAATAAGGCCCATCGTAAACCGCGACCGCAGACGGTCGGTAATATCGTTTATCTCTCTTGGCGAACGGTCGCAGGAAATAATGATCTGCTTCTGTTTCTCATACAATGAATTAAAGGTATGGAACAGCTCATCCTGTGTCTTTTCTCCCCTGATGAACTGAACATCGTCGATCAGCAACAGATCGAGATTGCGATATTTGTCTTTTAACTCGGCCATCTTGTCGTACCGCAGCGCTGTTACTATCTCCGTGATCAACTGATCGGTCGGGACATAGAGGATGGAGAAGTCATGCTTTTTCTCAAGCACCATATTGCCGACTGCATTCATAAGATGGGTCTTGCCCAGACCAGCGCCTCCGTATATATATAGAGGGTTATATATCTTCCCCGGCGCCTCGGCAACGGCTATTGCTGCGGCATGGGCAAGCTGATTGCTGACGCCCGGCACGAAATTCTCAAACGTATAGCGGGGATTGAGGTAAATCCCCCTGTTGGCAAGTTTCTGTCTTTTGTTTTCTATCCGGTCACTGCTTTTCTTCAGCGAAAGGTCCTGCGGGTCCTCGATCTTGTATTTCAGTGTTACAGGATGGCCCACGACAGCTTCAAGGGATTCCTTTATAAGGTTCGGATAGGCATCTTCTATCCATTCCTTGAAAAATCTGTTCGGTATCTCAAGAGTGACTGCCTGCTCTTTTAATGATACTGTTTTGATCGGCTTGAACCATAAGTCAAAGGCACCGCCATCAACCTTCTGCTCGATCTTGGAGAGACTCTTATTCCATATTTCTTCTATAGTCATGCCGCGCCTTTGCTAACAAGTTATTCACATTTGTTAATAACTAACCGTGTGGGAGGTCACATATTATATCTGAAAAACGAATACCAAACAACATTCCTGTTACATATCGGTGAGTACCTCGTAAGATAGTTTCCTATGTCAGGTCCGTCAATAAGACCTCAGTGTTCCCGACCAACTTGCTGAATCTTTTTATTTATATATTTCAATACGTTAAGACGTTATTAACATCCTGACAGCTCCTATTACTACTACTGCTTTCTTGTACATTATAATAAATAGAAAAAACACCACAGAAAGCTTTTATCTTTCAGATACACCCCTGGAAAGAGATAATTTCAAAAATTCCTTCAGAAACCGGTCTATAGAACCGTCAATAACAGAATTAATATCCCCGCTTTCGATTCCTGTTCTGTGATCTTTAACCATTTGATACGGCTGCATAACATAAGAGCGTATCTGGCTTCCCCAGGCAATATCTTTTTTATCCCCGATAATATCTTCCATCTTCTTTTCTTTGGCCTTCAGCTGCAATTCGTATAGCCTGGCCTTGATGATCTTCAAGGCAACAGCCTTATTGGCATGCTGGGAACGTTCGTTCTGACATGCGACAATGATTCCGGTCGGCATATGGGTCAAACGGACAGCTGAAGATGTCTTATTAACATGCTGACCTCCGGCACCTGACGCCCGGTATACATCCATCTTAATATCTTCATCTCTCAGATCAACCTTAACGTCATCCTCGATCTCAGGGCTCACAATAACGGAAGCGAACGAAGTATGTCTTCTCTTATTGGCATCAAAGGGTGAAATCCTCACCAGTCTATGGACACCTGCTTCTGAACGAAGATAGCCGTATGCATAATCGCCGTTGATCGTCAGCGTGGCATTTTTAATTCCAGCCTCATCGCCTGGCTGAAGATCAACTACCTGAGCGTTATAACCGCGGCGCTCAGCCCAGCGGAGATACATCCTCATGAGCATTTGAGCCCAATCCTGGCTCTCTACACCTCCTGCACCCGGATGGATGGTGAGAATTGCGTTATTTTTATCTAATTCACCGGAAAGCAGGTTCTGAAGTTCAAGGTTCTCTATCTCTTCCCTGAGACCGTCTATCTCATGCTTAAGTTCCTTCAGAAAAAGTTCACCGCCCTCCTCATCGAGGATGCCGATAGATTCTTCTGCATAAAGAAGTTTCTGGGTGAGCTGCTCAAATGGCGTTACCGTGTTTTCGAGTCTTGCCTTTTCCTTGAGAAGTTTCTTTGACTTCTCGGGTGATGACCAGACATGTTCTAATGCGAGATCCTCGGTTATTCGTTCGAGTTCTTCTTTTTTCCTGCTGATATCAAAGATAACCTCTTAAGGTATCGATCTTGGTCCTGATAAGAGAGAGAGCTTCTTTAAGTTCAGCCTGTATAAGCACAATTACCTCCTTGGCACAATAGTGCCCAATAAAATAATAGAAATAACAATACAGAAGAAAGAGAAGAGATCACCGAAACGCGTATAAAACGTCATAGTGGAATCAGTTTTCAGCGTATGAGTCAGAACGCGCCGGTCAAAAAGTCCGGACTGCACAAGGATCTTGCCGTTACTGTCAATAAATCCTGATATGCCGGTATTTGCTGCACGTACGATCGGCTTTCTGTTCTCAACTGCCCGAAAAACAGCCATACTAAAATGCTGATAGGGACCGGCAGTCTTTCCGAACCAGGCATCATTGGTTATTGTCACCATAAAATCGCCGCCGCCCGTGTAGAATTTTCTTACCAGGCCGGGGAAAATGATCTCATAGCAGACAAGGGTGCTGAATCTCCCCATCTCAGTATCTGCCTGCAGATACTGGCTGCCGGGGATGTAGTCACCAATACCGGCAACCAGCTTATCTAGAAAGAAAAACACTTTTCTCAAAGGAACATATTCGCCGAACGGAACGAGATGTATCTTATCATAGACATAGGATTTTTCCCCTTCATTTTCCAGAAGAACCGCGCTGTTGGTCAAGTCAGAAGATCCGGCAGAATGCTTCTTTACCATAACAGCGCCAAAGAGAAGGGACGTTCTGCTCTGCTTCTGGAACTGGCTCAGCCGCTCGGTATTGACCATATCCGAGCCGAACAAAAAGGGCACCGCGGTCTCGGGCCAGATGATCAGGGCAGGGTGTTCCTTTAAAGCTTCCCCGGAAAGTTTGGTATAAATATCGATAACTTCATTTTGAAATGCAGGCTCCCATTTTTTATCCTGTTCGATATTTCCCTGGATAACACTTATTGGCAGATCCTTGCCGGCCCTGTTTTGATGAAGCCGCCAGAAGCCGTATCCAAATGAAGTAATGATCACCATAAGGAGAAGGGCAGATCCGGCCATGAAGTAGGAAAGCGGGAACAGGGGCATTTCCTTCAACCGTTTTTGTATCAGCAGGAGATCGGCAATAAAACCATTAACCGCAAGCACCAAAAAAGATATACCGTAGATCCCGGTGACGTCAGAGATCTGAATAAGGGAAAGAAAGCGATACTGACTATATCCGACGCTCGCCCAGGGAAACCCGGTCAGGGCATAGGAGCGGATATATTCAATGCAGACCCACAACACAGGAGCGATAAAGAGCGCCGGCAGCCTGCTCTTTTTGTACACCTGCGAGAAGAGCATCGAAAAGAGAGCAGGGAAAAGGCTTAGGTATGCAGAGAAAAAAAGAACGATGATAATGCTCGACAAAAACGATATGCCGCCAAAATGGTTTATTGAATGATAGACCCAGTAAAGCGTTCCGAAGAAATAGACCATGCCAAAGACAAAGCCTGATACAAAAGACTCTTTCCAGTCCTTCTTCCAGAGAGAGAAAAGAAGGGGAACAAAACTGATCCATGCCAGAAAAGAGAGATCAAAGCGCGGAAAGGAGATTACCAGCATGATGCCTGATAGCAGCGGCAGCAGAAAAGGGTAAATTTTTTTTAGAAAAGTTTTTTCCATATATTGACAATCAAAAAACGTAATAGGTATAGTTATTGTCCGGGGGCAGTTAGCTCAGTTGGTAGAGCACGGGTCTGAAAAACCCGGTGTCCGCAGTTCAATTCTGCGACTGCCCACCATGATTTTATTTGTCTTCCTGCAGAGAGTCAAGCCAAAAAGCCTTCCGCAGGTAACCATTCAGTTATGAGTGGACAGTTTCAAGATCCCCTCCTTACCAAGGAGGGGCATGGGGAGGTTTTGGTTCATATTCCAATACCCCTCCCGACCTCCCCTTGGAAAGGGGAGGAGGATTACCCCTTACAACTGAATTCTATAATGAACTTCATGGAAAAGCATAAGCCCCATACGGTTCCCAAATATGTGATCTATGCCTTCTTTATTCTCGGTCTTGTTTCCGCGATTGCCTTCAGGGGAATCATCATCTTCCAGCACCTTGAGCCCACGTGGGTCAGGCCTGTCTGGTACATCGGCACCATAGGCTATTTCTTTTTTTTCCTGTACCGGTACATGATAACGAAGAAGAGGAAACATGCTATCGAGCAGTATCAGCTTATCGAAAAACTGAAGGCAAATGCCTGCCTTGAGGAGCAGGACCGGGAGGCAGTGCTCTATCTCCTCTCTTCCATCAAGTTCTCTCTTGAGGACATCAACTACGCGCTTATCTTTATCCTCTCAGTCCTTGCGATCGTGGCAGACATGGTCCTGACCATGATGAAGTCAGGATAGTGTTCTTTGCGGAGTTCCTTTTGTTATCAACGCCCCGACAGCATATTGTAATAGTGAGGCCTCTTACGTTAAGAGACATTCAAATCCGAAAGTATTTGACATGGCTTCGCCTTTTGTATATATTGGTAATATACATTTATGAATGATTGGGCTGACATATTATCTCGCGCTGAAGGCTTTGAATGGGATGAGGGGAATATCAAGAAAAACTGGGAGAAGCATCAAGTTTCCCATATCGAGTGCGAGGAGATTTTTTTTAACTCTCCAATCATAGTAAGGAAGGATGATCCGCACTCAACACGGGAAGATCGATACTTCGTCTTAGGCAAAACAGACACTGATAGATTGCTTTTCCTTGTTTTTACTATGAGGAGTAATAAGATAAGAATAATCTCAGCTCGTAACATGAACCGGAAAGAGAGAAGAATATATGAACAGGCTCAAGAAGATACCCAAGTTTAAAAGCGAAGCAGAGGAGTCTGCGTTCTGGGCAATGCATGATTCCACTGAGTACGTTGACTACTCGACGGCAAAACGGGTTGTTTTCCCCAATTTAAGACCGACCACCAGGACTATTTCGATTCGTCTGCCCGAATCACTTATTGAACATCTTAAGTTGCTTGCGAACAAGCGGGATGTTCCCTATCAGTCGCTCTTGAAAATTTTCCTGTCTGAGAAAGTCGAAGAAGAGCTGCACGGGGCAGTTAAGTAAGTAGTTGCCCAGAACCGGGAGGTGGTGCTTTATCTCCTCTCTTCCATCAAGTTTTCCCTTGAGGACATCAACTACGCGCTGATCTTTATCCTCTCGGTTCTTGCGATTGCGGCAGATATTGTGCTGACGATGATGAAGTAATATGCTGAGATTATTAATGAATATGAAACTCATAATTTTGATATTCGCTGGATTAATCACTGGAATTATTGATCCCATGGTTATTTTTGCGTTTCAAACAAGTTATCTGCCACTTGGCCAGGGTGAGTTGAAAACGCGAGTTAATCTTATTTCAGTAAAAAATGACGATGATACGTGGCTCGAAGAGACAATTCGCATTCCATCTGCTGGAGTTAACGGGGTTGTTATTCATCCTCAAGATTCGGAGAATGACGCTACTATTATAATTGAGGGTAAGGATCAAAAGGGTGATCCCTGGACCTTTTTTACGGAATACGCAGGGCAGGGCTTTTCTGTATGGCGAGCGGATCTTGATAATGATGGTCGTGAAGATATAGTACTGTTGGGGTACACTGGTGGTGTTGGCCTTGCACCAACGATGCATATGACTGTATTGCTTTTCGACAAACAGGGCCGGCCGGTTCCGTGGTCAATTGAGGGGTACTTTGGGAAGGATGAACATGGAATAGAGGACCTGTTAGATTTGAATCGAGATAAACGAGCTGAAATAGTTCGGATGGCCTACGATGAGGGGTATTGGATAACTTCATTATATGAGGCTCGATCGGGGTACTGGCATCAGATTCATAGTAAACATGGTAAGTCATCTTTCCCTCTATATACACGTTTTACAAATCGCGCAAACAGGAAAGCTACCAAACCTGAGCAGAAGCGTGCTCCGCTTGAAGATAAACTTGGTTCTTCAGGGATTTCGAAGAGCGTGCAGCTAAATATTACTTCCCTTCAAAGATGGATCGAAAATTATGAAGATGCAATATTTTTGCTCTCTGATGGACGGACTTGTAGGCTTGCTTATTGGTATTCCACTGCTGCTGTCGTAATTGATCGACCACACCGTCGAGATTCGGCCTTATTAGAGGCTTCCAAAGAAGCCAGAAAATTAGTTGAAGAAATAATTCAGCGTAAGCTGCCTGTAAAGATCACTGGTTGGAGGCGATTAAATTATATTAACAACCGCAAAGATGCATGTGTGCCTGAACTTATTTGGGCAGTGGATCATAATTGAGCCGTGCAATGTTAGGCAACCGCAGTTTCACGTTGAGATACGATCTGGGACCTGCACGATAGCATAAAAAAACAAACAAAAAAGGCCCGCACACAGGCGGGCCTTTTTACTCCCATGGAGGGGCATGGGAGGGTTGGAGTTTACTTTACCTTTGACATCTCTGTGCCGCAGGTGCACTTGCCGGGATTCTGGCTGATCGTGTCGCACTTGCAGGTTGGGCCGCAGGCGCATGCATACTGGCCGGTTGTCTTGAATGACCGCTCTTTTTCCCAGCCTGCTGCCTTCAATGAGGCCTTGCCTTCCTCGACCTTTGTCACCTGAGCCTTGACCATATCCTTGCCGCAGGTGCATTTGCCGGCATTGTTCGACATGGTGTCGCACTTGCAGGCCTCTCCGCAGTTACAGGCATAGACCTCAGCTCCTGCCTTGAGCTCCATTGTTGACTTCAAACCTGCGTATGCGACTGCAAAGAGCCCTAATGCAAGCACTGCGCTGAATACGATCATAACGGTTCTTTTCATATGCTTTCTCCTTTTTTTGTTAATTGACGGTTATCCGTATATCCGGACAACTCATCAGGTTATATTTTCTGTATCTCTCCAGGCAGGGCAGACAGAGCCCATCATTTTCTGTCCAGCCGGAAAAATCATACTTCACCTGCTCTACTGCGAATTTATCGGTCATGTTATGCAGGTGATGTACAAGGTAAAAAACCTCTTTTCTGCATACCGGACAACGATTTTTTTGCATACACAACCCCCTTTCGAGGCTGTTTATGAAACAGCCTCTTACTGACAGCTCTTGCAGGTTTTGACGCCCAGCAACGCATAGGGAGGGCAGAAACCGGTCAACCCTGTTATCAGGGGAATTATGCCGAGATAAGCCCACGCGGTCTGCGGCCCTATGAATGCCAGGGAAAGAATGCCCAGACCTGCTGCGGTCCTGAAGATCCTTTCTATGCTGCCAACATTTTTTTTCATCTATCTTCACCTCCTCTTTTGTTTGGTCTGATAGTATGTTAAGACAATATCGTCAGCAAGTATGTGACTAAGTCACAGAGTAACTATTCAGTAAATAGGGGAAGAATCATAACCCCTCCTTCCCTCCCCTTATCTTAAGTGGAGGAATATGACCCCCCTCTTGAGGTAAGAGGGAGATGGGGGAGTTATTAACTCCAGTCGACTGAAGCCGTAAGTCACAAAATGTCAGTCTCCGACGGTTGTCTGTTAATGGGCTAAACAGGTAGAATAAAAAAACTTTGTTACAGAGTTTTTTAACTTATTGATGAAACCGAACTATCCACGAATAATCGTTGCAGGCATGAAGGGCGGGGCTGGCAAGACAACAGTCAGCCTGGGCATTATCGCTGCATGGGAAAAGCAGGGCCTGTCAATCGTTCCCTTTAAAAAGGGGCCTGATTATATCGATGCCGGCTGGCTGTCGTCAGCTGCAGAATATGCCTGTTTCAACCTTGACCCGTTTCTGATAACAAAGGAAAAGATCCTCTCGTCCTTTGTCAGTCATTACGGTGATGCTGATTGCGCTGTTATCGAGGGGAACAGGGGCCTGTATGACGGCATGGACGCAGCAGGGACGTACAGCACTGCAGAGCTTGCAAAGACCCTGCAGGCGCCGGTGATCCTGGTGCTCGACTGCACCAAGGTGACACGGACAGCAGCAGCAATGCTCCTTGGCATGCTGAAGTTCGATCCAAAGGTGAAGATCAGCGGCGTGGTTCTGAACCAGATCGCAGGCAAACGGCATGAGAAGGTGATCAGGGAAGCGATCGCCAAATACTGTAAGGTGCCGGTTGTGGGTGCGATACCGAAACTGCGGGGCGAGCAGCTCTCTGAGCGGCATATGGGCCTTACGCCGTTCCAGGAGCATCCAGAGGTCAAAAAGGCCATTGCCGCCTGCGCTGATATTGCGGAGAAATACCTTGATCTTGATGCGATACGGAAAATAGCGAATAAAGCAGGGGTTAGGGATTGGGGATTAGGGATCGGAAATACTCATCACTCATCACCCATTACCCATCACGGCTTGCGTATCGGCATTATCCGTGACTCTGCTTTCCAGTTCTACTACCCTGAGAATTTTGAGGAGCTTCAGAAGCGCGGGGCAGAGCTTGTCGAGATCAGTGCGCTCAGGGCAAAGAAACTGCCTGATGTAGATGCGCTTTATATTGGCGGAGGTTTTCCTGAAACGCATGCTATTGCTCTTGCGAAGAATAAGAACTTCAGGAATGCGCTGAAGGCGGCGGTTGAACAGGGGCTGCCGGTCTATGCCGAATGCGGCGGCCTGATGTATCTTGGCGAAGCACTGGTGCTGGATCGTAAGACCTATCCCATGGCAGGGATCTTCCCTCTCAGGTTCAGTCTCGAAAAAAAGCCCCAGGCACATGGTTACACCATAGTAAGGGTGGCGAAGGCCAATCCTTTTTATAAGAGAGGGACCCTGATCAGGGGACACGAGTTCCATTACTCCCGCGTGATCAGCCCTGTGAAGCAAAGTAACCTGCAGTTTGCATTCAGCATGGAGCGCGGTGAGGGTATTCTGGATGGCAAGGACGGCATCTGTTATAAGAATGTACTGGCAACCTATACACACCTGCATGCTCTGGGCTGTCCTGAATGGGCAGAGGGAATGATACAACAGGCAGTTGCATACCAAAAAGGCAGGAAATAGATGCAGAAATCAGAGATCAGGGAATGCCTGGGGCAGTATCAGCTCCAGCCGATAATAGAAGCAGCGCAGAAGAACCGAAGTGTGATCAGAATGCTCATATCCCTTGTTTATGACAAGGAGAACCTCGAGAGCTGGCGGGCCATAGAAGCGATCGGGCTTGTTGCGGGCGAGATCGCAAAGACGAACGTTGACGTTGTCAGAAACCTGAGCCAGAGATTCCTCTGGATGATGCGGGATGAGTCAGGGAACGGTCCTGGAAGCGCGCCCGAGCTCTTAGGAGAGATCGTAAGAAGCACGCCTGATGCCTTTGCTGACATCGGACAGGTTGTTACATCTTTTCATGATGAGAAGATGCTCAGGAGCGGCGTTATGCGTGCGATCTGGAGGATTGCTGACAGACGGCCCGGCCTGTTGACCATAACGCAGGAACTTATGGACCAGAAGCTCTATCTTGAGGACGATGACCCCCAGGTGAGGGCCTATGCCCTGATGACAGCAGCGGCACTGGGGCTGAAAGAGTTTCAGCCGCTTGTAGAGGGGCGTTTGGGCGATATGAGCCCTGTAACTATATATAATAAAGGAGAGTTTATGAATACAACGCTGTCCGAGATCGCAAAAAATGCTGCTGCCGGACTCCAGGGCAGGGAGAACTGATAATAATGAATGCAGGCAGAAGAGACAGTAATCCTATTCTGGGCTGCCCATTCTGTGAGCGGCCGCTTAAAGAGCTTGAGGAGATCACAACCAGGTTCGGGAATGTGATCAGCGGGGGGAGATGCGAATGCGGCTCAGCCTATGTTTATGACGGCTCAGGCCATAATATAGGCGATGCCTATGTTGATGCCCTGACCCTTCTCTGCAACGGGGATCTGGACAAGGCATGGGCCATGACACCCGAAGAAGACTATGAGGTGAAAGAGTTTAACTATGATTCAAGGAAGAATCGGTTCAGCTCGGAATCGCTCGGCAGGGGCAAACGTTCTCCGGTCTATCTCTTCGTAAAACTGAAAAAATGAGATTCAGGCCTCATATCTTTGCAAAACTCCCTCCCCCTATGCTTATATATTGAGTTTCGAATTCAGGCAACCCTGTTTGCCAAAAAATAAAGAAGAGTCATCTTCTGATAAGATTTTTTTATTTGACCGGGGGGCAGGTTCTGTATTACTGTTTATAGCTCATAACAGAGCTTTTTTATGCAAGCATTCATGATGTTGGGAGCGATCCCTTCGAATGTATTTTGAACCTAAGTGAAAGGGGGAAGAAAGCATGGCAACAATGGATTTTCAGGGTAAGTCAATCGAGGTAGATGATGATGGATATCTTCTGAACCTTGATGATTGGACAAAGGAGCTTGCAGATGTTCTTGCAAGCCAGGACGGAGTTACTCTCTCTCCTGCGCACTGGGAAGTTATCAATTTCCTGCGCGATTACTACAAACAGTATCAGATAGCCCCGATGATCAAGATCCTCGTTAAGGAGATCGGCAAGGCTATGGGTCCTGAAAAAGGCAACACCAAGTATCTGTATGAGCTCTATCCGGGCGGTCCTGCAAAGCAGGCATGTAAGTATGCAGGGCTTCCGAAGCCTACAGGCTGCGTATAGCCCTTTGGCTGCAGAGGCGGCTGACAATAACAGTACCCCATTGAGCATTCTTTGGGGTATTGTTTTTTGTGCTGCTGCAGCGAAAGCATCTTTCCATAACAACACGAGTTCTCTATCTGCCGGTATGAGGGGAGAATTTTTCATCAGATGAGACTGAAGCATATCCTTTCAGAAAAAAAAGACGTTATTCTTGCCTCGTGGTTCGACCGCATTCTCGACACCTATCCTGCCGAGACTGCCAGGTTCCTTAAGAACCAGAAGGACAGATTTGCCAATCCGGTAGGTCAGACCATCCATGAGGGGATAGAGGGTATTTTTCAGGAGCTTGTCCAGGGCGGCGAGGTCGAAAAGGTCTCAGGGTTCCTTGATGCCATGATCAGAGTAAGGGCGATCCAGGAATTTACTGCGGCCCAGGCAGTGGCATTCATCTTCTTTCTCAAGAGCATTATCAGGGAGGGGATCAAAGATATCCCCCTTACGTCAGAACTTGCCGAAGAACTCGCAGCCCTCGAATCACAGATCGATTCCCTTGTCCTTATCGCCTTTGATATCTTCATGCAGTGCCGCGAAAAGCTCTACGACATCAAGGCGAACGAGATGAGGAACATGACCTACCGGCTCCTCCAGCAGGCGAATCTGGTCACCGAGGTCGAGGGGGCGAAGCAGGAAACCATGTTCATTTCAATACCAAAGAAAGAGGTAAACACATGAAAGTTGTATTGCCCTTCATTGCAGTTGTGGGACTCGCGCTGCTTGCATTGGTCGGGGTGACAGTGGCACATCAGGTGGAATTCTTCTTCGGGGTCATAGTTCCCTATGCAGCGGTTGCGGTCTTCATTTTCGGGTTCATGTACCGCGTTCTGCAGTGGGCGAAGTCACCGGTGCCATTCTGTATTCCGACTACCTGCGGGCAGCAAAAGACGCTTCCGTGGATCAAACATGACAAACTTGAGAACCCTGTGACGACCCTGCAGGTTGTCGGCAGGATGCTTCTTGAAGTGCTTGTCTTCCGTTCTCTCTTCAGGAACCTGAAGACAGAGATGAAGGATGGCAAGATCGTTTACGGTTCCGAGAAATTGCTCTGGCTCGCAGGCCTGGCATTTCACTGGACATTCTTTTTTATTTTTGCAAGGCACTTCCGCTTCTTTTTTCAGGATGTGCCGACGCTCCTCAGAATGATGGAAGGAGTGGACAGCTTTTTCCAGGTTGGAGCCCCGCTCTTCTATATGACTGATGCCGTGATCCTCGGTGCAGTGACGTTCCTCATCTTCCGGAGGGTCTATCTGCCGCAGATCAGGTACATTTCCCTTGCATCTGATTTTTTCCCGCTCTTCCTTATTCTCGGCATTGCGCTGTCAGGCATTCTTATGAGATATATCTTTAAAGTGCATATTGTCGCCGTGAAGCAGTTTGCCATGGGCCTGGTCAGCCTGAGTCCGGTCATACCTCAGGGGATAGGAGCCATATTCTATGTACATCTCTTTCTGATCTGTACGCTTCTGATCTATTTCCCGTTCAGCAAGCTGATGCATATGGGAGGGGTATTCCTGAGCCCGACAAGGAATATGGCGAATGACAGCAGAATGGTCCGGCATATCAACCCCTGGAACTATCCCGTCCATGTCCATACGTATGAAGAATATGAAGACGACTTCAGGGAGAAGATGAAGAAGGCCGGGCTGCCGGTCGAAAAGGAGTAGTCATGGCAAAACTTCCAACACCAGAAGAACTCTTAAAGATTCATTACAACCCTCCCCAGGATGAAAACTGGATGGATAAGCCGGCAGAGCTGAAGCAGGGCAATATCTGCTGGGGAGCAAAAGGAAAGAACCTCAAGATCGTTGAATTCCCCAATGCGCGTGACTGGTCTCCTGTTGAGGAGGACTGGAAGCTGCCGCAGGACTGGGAAGGAACGGTCCTTGAGGCAATGGCTGACAGACTTTCCAAATACCGTTCGTTCAAGATATTCATGGACATATGCGTCAGGTGCGGGGCCTGCGCAGACAAGTGTCATTTTTTTATCGGCGGCGGCGATCCCAAGAATATGCCTGTTCTGAGAGCCGAGCTGATGCGGTCTGTGTACAGAAAGTATTTTACGAACTCGGGCAAGTACCTCGGCAAACTGGCTGGCGCCCGTGAGCTTGACCTTGGTGTTCTGAAGGAGTGGTGGTACTACTTCTATCAGTGCACAGAGTGCAGGCGCTGCTCGGTCTTCTGCCCGTACGGCATAGACACGGCCGAGATCACGATGATGGCAAGGGAATTCACCAATCTCCTCGGCCTGAACACGGACTGGATATCCGGACCGGTCGCAAATTGCTACATGAAGGGCAACCACCTCGGCCTTGAGCCGCATGCCATCATGAACAGCGTTGAAGGCATGGTCGACGACATCGAGACCATCACCGGCATCAGGATCAATCCTTCGTTCAACAGAAAGGGCGCAGAGATCCTTTTTGTGACCCCGTCGGGTGATCTCTTCGCAGACCCCGGCACATTCACTGCCATGGGATATATGATGCTCTTCCACGAATTAGGGCTTGATTACACCTGGTCAACCTATGCATCCGAAGGCGGCAATTTCGGTTTGTTCACTTCGAACGAAATGGCCAAGAGGCTGAACTCGAAGATCTACGCCGAGGCCAAAAGGCTTGGCGTGAAATATATCATCGGCGGAGAATGCGGCCATATGTGGAGGGTCCTGAACCAGTACATGGATACCTGGAACGGGCCGGCTGACTTTATGGAAGTGCCGAAGTCCCCTATCACCGGGACGGTCTTTGATAACGCTGCCTCGACCAAGATGATCCATGTCACCGAGTTTACGGCTGACCTTATCAAGAACGGCAAACTGAAACTTGATCCGACCCGAAACGACGATCTTGTTGTAACGTACCATGACTCCTGCAATACGGCCAGGGGTATGGGTCTTCTTGAGGAGCCGCGCTATATCATTAACAACGTATGCAACAAGTTCCATGAGATGCCTGATAATACGATCAGGGAGCGGACATTCTGCTGCGGCAGCGGAACCGGCCTGAATGCCAGCGAGAATATGGAGCTGAGGATGCGCGGCGGCCTGCCAAGGGCGAATGCCGTGAAGCATGTTACCGAAAAATATGGTGTGAATACGCTTGCAAATATCTGCGCCATTGACCGGGCAACGCTCTCTGCTTCCATGGACTACTGGGTCCCGGGAACACGGGTTGCCGGTGTGCATGAGCTTGTGGCGAATGCCATGATCATGACAGGAGAGAAGGAGAGGGAGACGAACCTGCGCGGCGAACCGCTCCCCGGGAAGGGAGGTAACGAATAATGTACAATTCCGGAAAGATCATAGCAGGGCTTGCAGTCTTCTTTATCCTGGCTGCATTACCGTTCCTGCTGAACCTCGGAAAGGCAAACGCGAAGATCGAACCGAGCATTAACACGCCGGAGATAAACGCCATGCCGGTGAAGCAGTGCGTAGAGAGCAAGGAGTTCATGAGGGCAGAGCATATGCAGCTTCTGAACGACTGGCGGGACGAGGTCGTCCGCAACGGCAACCGGATCTATACCAGCAGGTCTAACGGTAAACAGTATGCCATCAGTCTCCAGAATACCTGCATGAAATGTCACTCGAACAAAAAAGAGTTCTGCGACAAGTGTCATAACTACATGGCCGTGAAACCCTATTGCTGGAGCTGCCATATCGCACCGAAGGAGGAAAAGTCATGAGCATAAACAGGAGACAGTTCCTGAAATTAGCAAGTGTTTCCACGATCCTTGGTGTCGGCAGTGCTGCGGCAATTACGAGCATCAGCAGGAGCGGTCTTGAGGCGTCACAGTCCTCACCTGACCCGAAGGGTCTCAAGGCAAAGCGTTGGGGATTTGTGGTCGATGTCAGCAAGCTCAAAACAGAAGAGGATTATCAGAAGTGTATTGACGCCTGCCATAACATCCACAATGTTCCGACACTCAAAAATCCGAAGCATGAGATCAAATGGATATGGAAGGATGACTATGAGCATACCTTCCCCAATATGGCAGAGGACAAGATCATGAACAAGGAACTGCAGGAGAAGAATTTTCTGCTCTTCTGCAACCATTGCGCTAACCCTGCCTGCGTCCGGGTCTGTCCGACCCAGGCGACCTTCAAGCGCAAGTCTGACGGCATCGTTATGCAGGATATGCATCGCTGCATCGGCTGCAGGTTCTGCATGGCAGCCTGCCCGTTCGGCGCCAGAAGCTTCAATTATGTTGACCCGAGGAAGGACAATGCCATCAAGGTCGAGAACAAGGAATTCCCGACCCGCATGATCGGTGTTGTCGAAAAATGCACTGCCTGCTATGAACGGCTTGCAGTCGGCAAGCAGCCTGCCTGCGCCGAGGCGTCTGACGGCGCGATCGTGTTCGGTGATCTTGAAGATCCGAAGTCTGAGGTCAGAAGGCTGATCGCGGAGAAATACACGATCCGGCGCAAGCCTGAGCTCGGAACACAGCCGGGCATTTACTATGTGATTGGAGGTGGCGAGCATGTTTGAAAGGGCCCTTAGCGGCAGCAACAGATACTGGGCATGGATATTCTTCCTTCTTGCAGTGATAGGCGTCGGCTTTTTAGCGTACATGAAACAGCTCAACGAAGGTCTTGGCATTACCGGACTGAGCAGGGATGTTTCCTGGGGTTTCTATATTGCCCAGTTTACGTTCCTTGTCGGCGTGGCAGCATCAGCGGTCATGCTTGTTATACCTTACTATCTGCATAATTTCAAAAAGTTCGGCAAGATCGTGATCCTTGGTGAGTTCCTTGCCGTTTCTGCGGTAACCATGTGCATGCTCTTCATCCTGGTCGACATGGGTCAGCCGATGAGGGTCCTGAACGTTGTTCTGCATCCAACGCTGAACTCGGTCATGTTCTGGGATGCGCTCGTGCTGAACGGGTACCTCTTCCTGAACATTATCATCGGCTGGACAACACTGGCTGCTGACCAGAAACAGGTGGCTCCGCCCCAGTGGGTCAAGCCGCTGATCTATCTTTCGATCCCCTGGGCAGTCAGTATTCATACGGTAACGGCGTTTCTCTATGCAGGTCTTCCCGGCAGGCACCTCTGGCTTACCGCTATCATGGCAGCCAGGTTCCTTGCCTCAGCTTTTGCAGGCGGACCTGCAATCCTTGTGCTTCTTGCCCTTCTGGTGAGGAAGTTCAGCAAGTTTGATCCTGGACAGGAGGCCATCCAGGCACTGGCCAAGATCGTTACGTATGCAATGTGTGCGAATGTCTTTTTCTTCCTGCTTGAGGTGTTTACGGCCTTCTATAGCGGTATCCCGGGCCATGCGCATCCGCTTGTTTATCTCTTTGCCGGACTTGACGGCCATACCAAGCTTGTGCCCTGGATGTGGACCGCTGCAGTGCTTGCCTTTGCCAGCATAGCACTTCTCGTAAACCCGTCCACCCGCCAGAACGAAGGGACATTGAAGCTCGCGCTTGTGGGGGTTATTATCGCTGCATGGATAGACAAGGGCATGGGTCTTGTTATCGGCGGCTTTGTGCCGAACCCTTTCGAGCGGGTGACGGAATATGCGCCGACCATGCCTGAGCTTGCGATCACCTTTGGCGTTTATGCTGTTGGATTATTGGTCCTGACGCTGCTCTATAAGGTTGCGATAGGGGTCAGGGAAGAAAATGGTGCGGTTGAGCACTGATGTCACGGTAATCTTGTAGATGCCGTTGTATACAAATAACACGTTATTAATTTAAAAAAGGAGGAAATACCTATGTATCTTTTAGCGGTGAATGCTGATACCTGCACCGGTTGTGAAGAATGCTCAAATAACTGCCCTGTCAGCGTGTTTGACATGGTAGACGGCAAGGCTTCTGCAACGCGGGCTGATGATTGCGAAGGCTGTCAGACCTGCACGAGCGTCTGTCCGTCAGGCGCAGTGACACTTACCGAGATGTAAGAGCCTTTTTCGCTGCCGCAGCATCCGGCGACCCGGGATGTGTCGGGAAGCGAACGTTGGCAGCAGGAGAGCGGGCTATTATCTTGACCCAATTTGCTGCTAACTGGTATAAAACAGAACTTTTCACAACCCTATTAAGGAGGTTCCTAATGAAATTAGCTGTACTCATGAGCGACTACAGGACAGGATCCGACATCATAGACAGGCTCAGTGCTGAAAAGCTCGGCATCATCCTTGTCGGCAATGGTGTTTATCATGCTGCAGCAAAAGAAGACGGCAAGGCATGTGCCATCCTTGACAAGAAGGCTGAATTCTTTGCCTTGACCGAGGACTTCGAGAGCAGAGGTTTTACTGCGGACAAGCTCGACAGCCGCGTAAAGGCTGTCAACTACAGCGATGTGGTTGATCTTATCTTTAACGATTACGAAAAAGTAATCTGGTTATAGGAGGGTACTATGGGTAAATTGACAATCGGCACATTTTCATCACTGGTAGGCTCAATGTCACTTGATTTTGCCGTAAAGCTTGCAGAAGCTGCCGTGAAAAAAGGACATAACGTTGATTTCTGGATGTCCGGTAATGCTACCATGCTTGCGAAAAAAGGACAGAAGGCCTTTAAAGATTATTCTTTTCTCTCAAAGACCCTTCAGGAAATGTTAGCAACCGGTAATTTCAATATCACGGCATGCGAAGCCTGCGCAGAGGCAAGGGGCTACCATAAGGAAGACTGCCCTGAGGGGTTCCAGCGGAAGAGTATGGACTGGTATCTTGCGAGCACCTTTGAAGCAGATAGAGTCCTGCATATAGGAGGAGACTAATATGGCGACCAGGAAACTTGCATTTGTTGTCCGTTCACTTCCCTATAAAACAGAGGCATCACGGCTTGCTCTGACCCATGCGATCTCAAGTCAGACCGTCGAGATCTACCTTAATGACGGAGACCTTGTCGAGGCCTCTATTTCCTATGTCGGTGACGGCGTATTCAACGTTATGAAGAACCAGCAGGCCGGCAAGCATTATGGCATCACAACGAACGAGGGACATGCGAAGAATACCCTTCTTCTTGATCTGAAGGTCCTTATCTGCAAGGAAGATCTTGACAAGTTCGGCCTTACCGAGGAGAACCTGGTCATGGATGCCGATGATCTCGGTGGTGATATGAAAGCGAACATTGTATCCTATAGTGAAATACAGAAGGAGATGGAGACGGCTGATCATCTCCTCTTCTGCTAAATTAAGGAGGAAGAAAAATGGCAGATTTAAAAGCACAGACACCGACACAGGTTTTGGATGTATTGGGCCGCGTATGCCCTTATCCCCTTGTTCTTACCAAGAAGGCACTTGAAAAGCTTCCCAACGGCGGCATTCTCAAGATCCTTTGCGATGCCCCTGCATCAGCCGAGGATTCGCTCCCGAGATTTGCAGAGAGCAAGGGAATGGCTTTTGAAGTTGTGAAGACCGGTGAAAGCTGGGATATCTATATCCAGAAGCCCTAAGCGCCGATTGATTATGCAAAAAAGCCCCCGCAAACCGGGGGCTTTTTTATTGGCAGCTGGAATCAATCATCCTGCTCTTCTTTGATTACCATATAGAGGAGCGCATCAATACGGTCAATTATCTTCTTAAACAGTCCTCCGTAGCTCTTTGATGAAGAAAAGAGCTCTTCCCGGATCTTACGTATTTCAGGGTCATCGCACCGCTCATAAGTGATATACCCGCTCTGCATTGCAAGCCTTTCGAGGACCAGCAATCTCTTTGCCTTTTCCGAA
Source organism: Nitrospirota bacterium (assembly GCA_016214855.1). Classification (NCBI taxonomy): domain Bacteria; kingdom Pseudomonadati; phylum Nitrospirota; species Nitrospirota bacterium. The sequence continues at coordinate 108,599 of JACRMT010000007.1, forward strand.
AAATAAACAAGCTGCCTGTTGATAGCTTTCAAGTTATTTTCCATATTTCCGTTCTTTGCAGCCGGACGACTTCCAAGCCTTGCAGCAATTTCCCTGACCATGATAGAAAGCGTGCAATATTCGAGTCCCCTGACGCCCCTTCGCCACTGAAGAAGCATGGGGTTTCGCCAGAACCAGAGGAAATTTCTGATGCCGAGATCGATTATGTCTGATACTGCAGATTCAAGAATACTGATCTCAGATGCAGCTGGTAACGGGAAAGGCGTCTCTGACGACTCCTTATGCCCCATGGTCCTTGACCGACAGCCCTGATGACCTTTGAGATATTCCCATAGATTTTTCAGTATCTGAGAGCCATTATTATCATCCAATGTGTCGAAATGCACAAGTGAGAGTAGCACCCTTCCGCGGCCATAACTCCCCTCTACAACAGCAGGGTCATTAAGGAGTTTTTTGGGGTCGAGGTTGATTTGATAAAGCTTCTCAAGATCTGCCCAGCCACCACTGCTTTCTACATCGCCAATATTCAGGTCAGAGCTGAATGCATCCGGCATTGGTTCCCCATATGAGGCGATTACGCTTACGGAATTGTCCTCAACAGTGAACTGAGGAGGCCACCAGGCATGAAATACAGGCGTCTCAAGGTCAATACCGTGAAAAGCAGGGTGGTCAGATGTTTTAAGAGCAATCCTTCCGCTAAAGCTCGGGATTCTATTCCTTGTGGGCTTTCGTCTGATCTTTAAAAGACCGATACCATCAAGTGTCGCAAGACCTGCTCCACCGCAGAAGCCGAGATAACTCCCTCCCTCATGAACAAATCTCTTTACCTCACCAACCCCGATTTCACCCAATGCCTTCATCTTGTTTGATGACCATCCGCCAGGGACAAAGAGCAGAGAATACTTATTAAGCTGGCCCTGTTGAATTTCATCAGCCCGAATAAGGTCGAAAGCAAGTCCAGCGCTCTGCAGAGCCTTCAGTGCCATAACTCCCCAGAGAAATGATTCGTCCCATAATAGTGCTGCTGCACTTTTCCCGGACACGTTGCTACGCATTATCCCGGAACTGGCGTTTTTTCTCATATCCACGCGGCGTGATCATCAGATGGTTCCATGTCAGGGTTTTGGAGTTTCCTATGATTATCGTAGTCTGCATATCTATGTCATGCTCAAGCATATGCTCAAGATCAGTAACAACGACAGACTCATTCTCTCTCATCGCGGCCTTTACAATGCCGACCGGCGTATCAGGGCGCCGATGCTGCATAATGATCTGACGCGCCCTGCTGATATGCTCAGCCCGCCCCTTGCTCTTTGGGTTGTACAGTGCAATAACAAAATCTGCTGCTGCCGCAGCATCAAGCCTTTTTTCTATAGTTTCCCAGGGAGTCAGTCTGTCAGAGAGGCTGACAGAGGCAAAGTCATGCATCAGCGGAGCGCCCAGGCGTGATGCACAGGCATTAAGCGCGGATATACCGGGAATAACCTCAACTTCCAGCTTTTGAATTCCGGCTTCAGAATTTCGGTTCATCAGCAGTTCGAGCACAAGGCCGGCCATGGCATAAATTCCGGGATCACCCCCGCTGATAACGGCAACTGTTTTTCCTTCGGTGGCCAGATCTATGGCCTTTCTGCAGCGATCTATCTCCTGCGTCATGCCGGTAGAGACGATCTCTTTATCGGCTGTCAGGGCCTGAATGAGTTCGAGATACGTTCCGTATCCCACGATCGCATCAGAATCCATAATCGCCTTCTGCGCATAAGGAGTTATGTGATCTATTCTGCCGGGGCCTGTTCCAACAATAAATATTTTTCCGTATTCCATTTTCTGCCTTCCTTCTGATTTCCTGGCAACCGCTACGGTAACATTACCGATCTTCTGCTTAGGCACGAGCAGTTGTCCGCTTCCTGCTGCAAGGAGGGCCGAAGGCTCTGCAACAGCCTGTGCTCCTGTAGCCTTTCTTGCTGCATGCGATGGAGTAACACCTTTAACGGTATTCAGCTCGTCCGCACTGAAAGCATGAAGATCAAGCCCGCATTTCTCTGTAAATAAGACCAATCCGGGTTCCCTCATCTTAATATCTATCGTTGATATACAACGAACAGAAAGAAAGCTCAGGTTATGATCAGCAAGCGTCTTTTTGACGGCAGCGTCGATCTCCTGCGCTGAGGTGCCGCTGTTGCAGCCAATACCGAGCACCAGATTCCTGGGCCTCAGATACAAAGCCTGCTTTTTCCCGCCTGCTGTTATTGCTTTAGATGAAATTATCATGTCAGCAGTCCCTGCATCTTCCGTCCAGATAAATGCCTCCGGCAGCTCGACTTCCACCTCTGCAAGGACAGAGATACTTCCCCTGTTCAGCAGCCTTGTCCCGGTCTTTGAAAGCAGGTCCCAGTTTTCTATCACAAGACCGTTTGCCTTGGCCCAGAGATCGATTGAGGGAAGCTTATTCAGATCAGAGGCAGTCGTTATAACCGCCTTCCCTCCGAGATAACCGGCGATTTCTTCTGCCTTCTGATTCGCACCGCCAAGATGGCCGGACAACAGACTGATGACATACTGCCCCTTTTCATCCATAACAATGACAGCAGGGTCAGTCTTCTTATCCCTCATATAAGGCGCAATTGTCCTGATCACAATGCCTGATGCCATAATAAATATAAGGGTATTGTCCTTCTTCCACAGTTGAGATGAAAACGTAGAAGTATATTTTCTGATGTCTGCTCCCAAGTAATGACCGGCGAGTCTTTCTGCCAGCCCCCGGCCTCTGTTTGTTACATAAAATATCGCAACCTCACCTGTTTCAGTCTGGTTATTACTTCCTGAACTCATGCCTGAAATCCTTATGGTAGAGCTTCGACTCTTTTCCCATTGCCTGCTCAGAGGCCTTCAAAGATTTTCCGACGTATATCAGCGCCGTTTTTTTGATCTTTGCCTCTTCCACAAGATCTGCAATGTTCTTCAGAGTCCCCCTGACAATCTTCTGTTCCGGCCAGGAGGCCTTCTCAATAACCACAACAGGGGTATTTTTTTGGTACCCCTGCATTAATTCAGCAACAACATTTTTAATCATTCCTACGCTCAGGAAAATGACAAGGGTTGCCTGATGTTTCGCAAGTCCTGAAAGCCGCTCTTTTTTTGGCACAGGCGTCCTGCCCTCAAGTCTCGTAAATATAACGGTCTGGCTGATCTCAGGTATTGTGAGTTCCTGCCCCATGGCTGCTGCACCTGCCAGGGCAGATGATACTCCGGGCACCACTTCATAGCTGATGCCCAGTTCCTGCAGGCGCTCTATCTGCTCGGTTATGGCGCTATAAAAAGAGGTGTCGCCGGTATGCAGCCTCACAACACGTTTTCTTTGTTTAATCGCCCTTCTGATAACGCCGACTATTTCATCAAGATCCATCGACGCAGAATCAAAAACCTTCGCCTTCAAACCCTTCAAAAGAGCAGGATTTACCAGGCTTCCGGCATAGATCACCACATCTGCCTTCTTAAGGAGTTTCTGCCCCTTAACCGTAAGAAGCTCGGGATCGCCAGGACCTGCCCCGACAAAATAAACCTGTTGCTGTTTAAGAGATGGGGAGAGATTCTGTTTTCCATTATTGTTTTTCATTTCTTCACTATCACCATAGAAAAATAGTTGAGGTCATTATCTGTTACGTCTTTCAGGCTGCGGAATATCTTTTCGTCTTCCATTCCTGCCCGCACTATATAGACAGCCTTGTCTGTCAGCTGCATTTCACTGAGCTTCTGCCTGATCTGCTCGAAAACCTTATTCACCTTCATCAGCACAACCGTGTCAAACTTCTGAAGTGTGTCATTGAGGTTTGCTAAATAATTTGCGGGAAGCACCGCGATCCGTTCATCCGCAATCCCGAGATAGACACCAGCCCTGGCAGCAGATGCCATAATGGACGAGACACCGGGAATGATCTCTACGGTGATGTCAGGATTCAGCGCGAGCAGTCTTTCATGCAGATAGTAAAAAGTGCTGTAAACAGTAGGGTCCCCGATCGTGATAAAGACAACATCAATGCCGCTATCGAGCCTGACGAGAACATTCTCGACAGTTTTCTGCCACTGGGCATCAAGATCACCCTGTTCTGCAGAGCCTCTTGTTTTCCTCATCGGGAAGTAAGCTTCAATAACCTCCTTGCCGGAGAGGTCCAGCAGACTGCTGATTATTGACAATGCAAGGCTGCTTCCCTCCTCACGTCCCTTCGGCACAAAAATACAGGTTGCAGCCTTCAGTATCCTCAGCCCCTTTAAGGTCAGAAGTTCAGGATCTCCAGGGCCTACACCTATCACAGTCAGTTTTCCGGGCATTTACTTTTTTTCTCCTTTGATTATAAAGACAGGATTCAGCGCGCTCATATGCTGTTTGCTGCCGACTTTTTTAGACCGGGATACGGAGACCTCTGAAACTTCTGTTTCCAATCCATTATCTGCAAGGGCTTTCATCGCTTCGTTCAGAGTCTCAAGTGTCGCAGCATTGATCACGATTATACCTTTTGACATGGCGTTGTTTATCAGGCCCACGAGTTTGGCCATATGTCCGCTGCTGCCGCCGATAAAGACACTGTCAGGACTGGGCAGATCTTTTAAAGCATCAGGAGCTTCACCTGATATTATTCCGACATTGGATAATCCGAAGTGTGCAACATTCTCCCTGATATTTCCGATCTGCTCTTCATTCTTCTCTATTGAATAGACCTTTAATTCAGGATAGAGCCTGGCAATCTCGATCGAGACCGATCCCGATCCTGCCCCTATGTCCCAGAATACGCCTTTTTGCGGAAGCCTCAACTTGTGGATCGATACTGCCCTGACCTCATCTTTTGTTATAAGACCCCTTGAGTGGACAATATCACTCTCCCTCAGACCGAAGATCGGGTCGGATGTTTCCGTCTGCCCGCGATCTTTTCTGACTATCACAACATTTGGATCGCTGAAAGACATTTCTGCTATCTCTGCCGGTCTGCCGCTACGGACCTTTTCATCATCATATCCCAATCTTTCACAGACATACAGGGTAAGTTCCGGATCAGAATCAAGATACCGGGCAATCACTGACGGATTGTTTTCCCTGTCGGTAAGTATAGCGATCTTTTTATGCTTCTTAAGCAGCATCGGCAGGTCTTTCAGTTCGTAAGGCAGTCTTCTTCTTTTTTCAGGATCAGGGCCTCCGTGCAGGCTCATCAGAAACGCATCATCCCATGGCTCTCCGATCCCGGCAAAGGCAAGCTGAATGCTCGAAAGATCAGGGAGTATCTCAACATGGGCATGACCAAATTCCTCCAGCACCTTCCTTCCGATGCCGAAGAAGAGCGGATCGCCTGATGCGAGGAGGACGAGAGGCTGTGACGAGAGATGCGTGATGAGAGATGCGTGAAGAAATGAAATAGTTTCATCAACCTTATTGATCACCCTTATTTTGTCTTTGACCGCATCGAATTCCGCATATCTCTGAAAAACTTCATAGAGCCTTTTTGATGCAAGAATCACCTCTGAATTTAAAATCAGCTCCTTTGCTTTTGCATTCAGGGGCCGGTAACCCAAGCCGATGACATATACCTTATTCACTCTCTGCAATTATCTCCCCTTCGTATGATACAAGATATGCAACAACCGGGATGCCTGCGGCAATATCTTCGGCATATTCCTTTGCCTTAATGCATACCATTGATAAGAGTTCTGTGCTCCGCGTTCCCAGTTTTGAGCTGATTTCATCATACATCTGACGCGCGGTGTTGAAATCGCAGGTCGTATCCAAAAGTCCGGGGATCAAATTATTCAAAAAAAGAGCTGCCTGATGCAGGTCAATAGCACCATGCCTCACATGTGTATGCGGAATACGCATAGCGATCTTCAGCATCTTCGCCCAATGAGCGCTTAGATGGATCCCTTTAAAATCATGTTTTTTTGCGTCGTTGAGAGAGAACTCGACGTAATCTCCCATCATCACATAGGCCTCTACCGGCAGGTTGCAGCGTTTCATATGAGCCTTCTCGGATACTCTCCCGGTAGACAGAACTATCACCTTGCGCCCGGTTGCCCTTGCCACATCCATTGACGCAGTAATACTTGCTGTCCAGGCCTCTGCCGAAAGAGGTCTCACAATGCCTGAGGTGCCGAGGATCGATATGCCGCCGATAATGCCGAGCCTCGCATTGAGCGTCTTCGTTGCCAGATCCTCCCCATTTGGCACTGTAATCGTGATCTCGATGTTTCTGCTGTCCGGCACTTCGTATGCCTTGACAGCTTCTGCCACTGCCGCCCTGATCATCTTCCTCGGCACCGGATTAATGGCAGGTTCTCCGACAGGAACCGAAAGACCGGGTTTGGTGACTACGCCTACGCCATTGCCGCCTTTGATCACTACTCCGCCATTATCGTTTTCCATTACATCGACGGTCTTTGCATATGCAACAATTTCAGCATTGTTCGTCACGTCAGGATCGTCACCTGCATCCTTGATTACCGATGCTTCAGCAATCGTGTTCCCATCCTGAATTCTAAGCCCGGAATTCTGAATTTTGAACGCATGCCTGGTTCCATCAGGAAACGGGATTTCAACATCCGCAACCCCTGCCACCTGCCCCTGTAACAATATTGTCGCAGCCGCCTTTGCCGCAGCAGCAGCGCATGCACCGGTTGTGTATCCTGACCTCAAAGTACTATTTTTCGATTCCAATTCGTGCCTTTATGCCTTTCTTTGCATAGTGCTTCACATCCTTCATTTCGGTCACAAGGTCCGCCTTTTCAATAATCCTCTCGTCCGCATACCTTCCGGTTATAACCAGTTCGACAGTAGCAGGCTTCATCTCCATAACTTCTATAAGCTCCTCAGTGCTGATAAGGTCACGGTTGACCGCAACATTTGCTTCATCAAGGATGATCAGATCATAATCACACGACTGCATGATCATCTTCGCCTCCTCAAGCCCCAGCCTGGCTGCTTCCCTGTCAGATGCATTTGCCTTCTTTTTCAGGATAAAGCCTTTGCCTGACTGCTTAATGGTTATCAGGTCATCAAAACGCTCGAGCGCCTTATGTTCACTGCACCTGCGTTTTTTTATGAACTGCATGATATATACCCTCAGTCCTGCTCCGGCAGCCCTCAGAGCAAGACCCAATGCCGCAGTTGTCTTGCCTTTGCCGTTTCCTGTATATACCTGAACATACCCTTTACGCATAATTCAGTCTTCCTTTGTATCTTCCATTATTTTTAATATTTCTCTTCTCGCCTCGCCAACCGTAAGAGGCAGCTTTCCAAAGGCGATCTTGTCTTCATGCTTCAGCCTATAGATCATCTCAGCAATATGCGGCAGCCTCAGTTTCACATGCTCCATGTCGTGAGGCGCGGTAAAGACATCTTCAGGCGTTCCGCCCCTCATGATCCGGCCTTTGCTCAGGATATAAAGCCTGTCAAGAAACAGGGGGACAAGATCCACGCTATGCGTTGCCATCACAATGGTCACACCATTTTTCTGATTCAGACTCTTCAGCAGATTCATCATTTTATACTCACCCATAGGGTCAAGACCTGCAGTCGGTTCGTCAAGGAGGAGTATCTCATGTCCCATCGCAAGCAGTCCGGCAATGCATACTCTTTTTTTCTGTCCAAAGCTGAGGTTATGGATAGCCTTGTTGCCATACTCCTGCATTTCGACATCCCTCAGGGCCTTCTTGATCATCTCATGGGTTTCAAGCCGGCTGAACCCCATATTAAGCGGTCCGAAGGAAACATCTTCAGCCACGGTCGCTGCAAAAAGCTGCTCATCCGGGTTTTGAAAAACAAGACCCACCTTCCGGTAGATTTCCCTCGGCGCGAGTTTTCTTATGTCTATGCCATCGAGATGCACGCTGCCTGCAATATCCTGGATCAGTCCGTCCATGATCTTGAGGAGCGTGGTCTTGCCGGAACCATTCGACCCGAGGATACCTGCAAACTCACCCTTGCGGATATCAAGATCTACTGCCGACATCGCCTTTGTCCCGTCAGGATACTTAAATGCCTCTAAACGTACTGCCAGCCTGACTACATCTTCCATAGTAATCCCATCACAACCACGAGGGCAACCGATACGGCGATCTCCGAAGGCTTAAAGGGCTTATGCTGCAGCGAAGGCATGGTGCCGTCATATCCTCTCTGGACCATGGCGACTGTTGCCTTCTGGCTATGCTCAAAGGCCTTGAGTATCAGGGACCCGGCCAGCACACCGAAGGAGTTCATTCCGCGCCTGACACTCGAATATCCGAGCCTGTTCTTCTGGGCATTATAGATGACCAATGCGTCTTCGAGGAGCATAAAGATATATCGATAGGCAAACAGCAATATCTCGATCAGCGTTTTCGGAAATCTGAACCAGGCGAGGCCGGTTATCAGGTCTGTAAATGAGGTGGCAAAGCCGAGCACTGCAATAACCGAGACTGCTCCGACTATCCGTGCAGCAACCAGCAGTCCGGCTATCAGTCCGTCCCGATAACCTGTTATCTCAAGACCGAATACCGAAAACGTGAAAAAAACGTCCCTGCCGGAGAAGAAGAATTTTATCAGGACCAGCACACAGGCAATAAAGACAGGCTCCGAAAATCTCAGCATAAAGACCTTCAGGGATACCCTCATCATTATGCAGAGCAGCAGGCTCATGGCCAGGACAACAAGGGGAAATCCGAATCCCTTGTGGCTCAAAACGAGGAGAAGAAGAGCAACGGAAACAAGAAGCTTCAGCCTCGCATCGATCTCCGAAAAGATATGCCCTTGCCTCATATGTTCAGATAACAGATGCATGGTCATTCTCCGTCCCTGTTTTTCCTTTCTACCAGGACTCTCCAGTAATATCCTGCCATAAATCCGCCAATAGTTCCCGCAAGCAGAAATACAAAAAGCAGGAGATCGCCCTGATCTGTGTTGATAAGGGGTTCCCTGGCTTCCCTGCCGTGCTCTTTGGCAAATTTATTGACAACCGACTCATCAACCCCGGACCATTTCTCAGTGGCCGTAACAAGTGATGAGTAAAGAGTGACGAGCAGGAGAACTCCTATGAAGCATAGAACTTTGAACTTTGAACCTTGAACTCTCATCCTGTTACCTCTTCAGGCTTCAATACTCTCATTTTCACCAGCAGATCAGGCCTCTTCTTATAAAGCAGCATGACCATCCCTGCGGTCATCGCGCCTTCAAGAAGCCCAAGAGGAAGCTGTGTAGGGATAAAGGCGATAACTATCTTCCAGAATAGAGGGGCAAACGGCGAGTCTCCTTTGATCCCGGATGCAAGCTCGACAGCGGTCATGAAATAGGTTGCCCAATCGGCAATAAGGCCGGCCAGAAAGGCGGCGATTGCCATATTCACTTTTATCAGCCGGAAAGCCCTGAAGACAAGAAATCCGGCAACAGACCCCATCACACCCATTGAGACAATATCTGCGCCCCAGGTACTGAGTCCTCCGTGAGCAAGAAAAAGTGCCTGAATAAGGAGGGCGACAGTGGCTATGATAATGCTTATTGCCGGACCTAACAGAATCGCTGATATGCCGGTCCCGCACGGATGCGAGCACGTCCCTGCCGTGGGGACAGGGATAGGCATACAGGAGATGATAAAGACAACCGCTGCCATCAGTCCGACAAGGGGTTTAAATGACAGGTCAAGGACTGAGCGTTTCTTGAGCCGGTAGATGCCAAAGGCGACAAAAGGGGCTGCGACCAGATACCATAGCGCTGCCCAGTTGAATGGAAGAATCCCTTCTGAAATATGCATTGCGTACACATTGGGAGTAAAAAGCAGAGAGTAGAGAACAACGGATAACGCGATGAGCGTTTTATTGCACCTCTGACCCTTGACCCTTGACCCTTGACCCTTCATTTATCTTCCTCTGCTGCCATCTTCAAAATTGCATTAACAATAGCCACGGCCACCGGTGTGCCGCCTTTTCTGGCCAAGTTCGTTATGAACGGAAATGGCTGCGTGGCAAGAAGTGCCTTTGATTCAAGCGCCTTTACGAAGCCGACGGGGACTCCGACCACAAGGGGCAAGGAGCGCGGGGCAAGAGGTGAATTAAACAGCTCGATAATTTTCAATAACGCAGTCGGGGCATTTCCGATAGCGATAATGCCGATATTTTCATCAAGTCCCTTTTCCATCGCAATTTCCGAGCGGGTCCTTCCGGTCTCTTCAGATATTCTGACAACCTCGTCATCTGTAATATTGCAGATAACCCTCCCTCCCCACTTGCCCAGGAGCTTCTTGTTGATTCCGGCTCTCACCATCTCTATATCAGTCAGGATATTCCGGCCTGCCCTGATAGCATCCAGACCGGCCTTCACTGCGCCAGGATGAAAGACCAGGGTTTTTTTGAACTCAAAATCGGCGGTTGAATGTATTACCCTTTTTACGATCGGCACCTGTTCAGCGGGAAAATCGCTGAGGTCAGTCTCCTCAGATATTATCTCGAAACTCCTCTTCTCGATATCAAGAGGAACTGCAAATTTTACATTTTGTATGCGCTCTATCACGATTTCTACCAGCTTATCGTGAATGCCGAGCGGCTCTGTATAGACCAGTTCAACAGCAGGAAATCTCTCCCGAGCCCTGCTGATTATTTCAGGAATATCCTTTGTAACATGCATACCCGAGCTGAGAAAATAGGGATGGACAACAATCTTTGTTGCCCCGTCTTCAACGCTCTGCCTGATTGCAGTCATAATGTCTGGCTTACCGAATTCAAGGTAAGCCGATCTTACGCATGCAGATGAACAGTCCCGGTGAATGGCGTTATGCAGCAGCGTGCCGACAATATCAATATTGTTTGCCTCTTTTTTTGGGCTTCCGTGTCCGATGAGTATGATATGTTCCATCTTTTTTATTACCTTTTATCCTTGCAGGAATTGATAAACGCCTTTGGTATAGTCGGATTGCTTCCGAAGTGGAGATGAATATAACTGGCAAGGGTCTTTTTATAAGAATACCCTTCTGCCGGAAGTGTATCCCCCGAGCCGTTCTTCACGAAATAAGCCCGTGCCACACCCTGATCCTGACCTTCCATAATCTCAGAATAGTGGAATTCATGCCCCCTGGCAACAGTAGTGCTGCCCCCGAGGATGCATTCATTGATCAGGGCTGTCTCACGATATCCAAGACGCGACCTGCCTTTTTTCATTGCAGTCTCAAAGGGGAAAACTCCGGACATCTCATATCTGTCGGTTTCGGATTTCCAGATTCCTTTTGACAGATACATCAGTCCGCCGCATTCTGCATACATCGCGCCGTCTGATTCTGCAAAATCCCTGACTGACCCGAGCATGGATCTGTTTTGGGAAAGCTGCTCAGCATGGAGTTCAGGATACCCTCCGCCGATATAGATACCGCCAATATCAGCAGGCAACTGTGCGTCCTCCAGAGGGCTGAAAAAGATCAGCTCTGCACCCGCCTCTCTCAGAAGATCAAGATTGTCCTCGTAATAAAAGCAGAAGGCCCTGTCACGGGCAACTGCAATACGACACGTGGGGGGCACGTCGCATGGAGCAGAGAATTGATCCTTGCTATCCCTTATCCCTGATCCTTGATGCCTCATGCTCGATCCGCTCTTCATGATGCAATCGATATCAATGTGCTGAATAACCGTATCCGCAAGTCTTTCGAGATTTTCCCGAGCAATAGGTTCATCCTCCGCAGTTGTCAGCCCCAGATGCCTGTGCGGTATCTCAAAGTTCAGGTCTCTTGGCAGATAGCCCATCACCGGCATATCCGTAATACTTTCCTTAAGCCGCTTATAATGATTTTCCGATGCTACCCGGTTAAAGACGACACCGGCGAAATTAAGGGACAACTCCACCTTCCCCATCCCCTCTTTGCCAAGGAGGGGAGAGAGGGGAGGTCTAAAATCTCTTATACCTTTTACAATCGCTCCTGCAGTTTCTGCCATGCCATACGCATCAACAACGAGGACAACAGGAAGACCGAGGCAGCCGGCAAGCGCGGCAGTACTCAAGCTGCCGTCATACAGACCCATCACCCCTTCGACCACTGCAATATCTGAATCACGCAGATGTCTTCTGAAACAGTTCTGCACAAAGTCTTCTCCGCACATCCAGAGGTCGAGGTTTCTCGAACGCCTTCCGGTCACAAGCCCATGAAGACCGGTATCGATAAAGTCAGGCCCTGACTTGAACGGCTGGACGCGAAGTCCTTTCTTCCGAAACGCAGCCATAAGACCGAGCGTTATGGTTGTCTTGCCGCAACCGCTATGTGTACCTGCCACTACGATGCCTGACATAATTTTGACAACTCCTTCAGCAGGATTTTATTCTCTTTTCTTGAACGAACCGCAATTCTCATGTATGTTTCGGCGAGGCCATCGAAGTTGGAGCAGTCCCTCAAAAGAATACCTTTTTTTGAGAGATCACGAATAACCTTCTGCGCATATTTCATTTCGAGAAGATAATAGTTCGCAACCGAACGGATATGGTTAATGCCAAGTCTTTCGAGGCCCGCTTCGAGAAACTGTTTCTCACCATGCATCATTTCGAGCGATCTTGACCGATATCCGGTGTCATTGAGTACAGCCCTGCCGGCAGCATCAGCCAGACAATTTATTGTCCAGGGCTCTTTCTGTATTTTCATCCTCTGCGCAAAAGGCAGGGGAAAGACGCCAAATCCGATCCTGAGCCCGGCAAGCGCATAAAACTTGGTCAAGGACCTGAGCACAATAAGATACGGATTTCTGCTTACATACTTCATAACCGTCTCATCAGGACAGAAATCCATAAACGCCTCATCCACTGCAAGATAGCAGCCGAACTCTCTGGCCGCGTCTGCGATCTTTAGAACATCCTTTCTCTTTATAAGCCTGCCTGTTGGATTATTCGGATTGCAGAGAAATGCAAGATCGCAGCCATGCATCGATTTAATAAATGCTTCAGGGTTGATATCAAATCTGCTTTCGGGTCTCAGCTTCAGTTTTCTGACTTCCGACTTCTGAATGCTTTTGCATGCCCTTTCGTATTCAGAAAATGTAGGAGCAGCAACAAGTATCCTTTTTGGTTTCAGAACCCTCGGAATCAGATATATAAGTTCAGTACTGCCGTTGCCGCAGATCAGAGACTCGGGAGGAAGACTGTAGTGCAGCGCAATACGGGAGGCAAGCGAATCTGCAAAAGGCTCCGGATAGTGTGGCAGAAGACTTATAGCCTTTCTTATTGCAGCAATTGCAGTCTTCGGCAGCCCAAGAGGATTAATGGATGCACTGAAATCAAGAATCTGTTTCAGGGGCAGGCCTGATATCTGCGAAGCCTTATGGATGTTCCCGCCGTGTCCTGTCATAACATAGTCCTTAATCCGACAATAACCGCTGCGGCGGCAACAGACAGGACAGACGCCTGAAGGACAAGCAAAATGGCCTGACCGGATGCTGCACGGTAATCCCCGGCCACATCATCTCCGATATAGGGTTTATCTACAAGCAGACACCCATAGGTCGAAGGCCCTCCGAGCCTGACGCCAAGTGCCCCAGCCATGGCAGCTTCAGGAACTCCACTGTTCGGGCTTGTATGATTCCTGCCGTCCCGGAGCATGATATTCAATGATGCTCTGCTACAGGACAAAGAACAACCAAAGATAAGAGACGCGATGGCCATAAGCACACCAGTTATTCTTGCGGGAATATAATTTGCGACATCGTCGAGCCTTGCCGCAGCCCAGCCAAAACGGACATATCTTTCGTTCTTATAGCCGACCATGGAGTCTAATGTGTTGATCGCCTTGTATGCGATTGCAAGCGGCAGTCCGCCGATAGCGAGATAGAAAAGCGGTGCAATCACGCCGTCAGAGAGGTTTTCAGCAAGCGTCTCGATCGTTGCGCGCAGGATACCCTTTTCAGAAAGGTCTGCAGTATCCCGTCCGACGATCATGCTCAGATGCTGTCTGGCATCATCAAGCATGCCAGCCTTTACGGAGTCGATCACCTGTTTTGCTGAGGAGATAAGCTCCCGCAGGGCAATCGTCGTTCCGATAAGATATATCAGGAGCGCATTGCCGATGACAAAAAGCAATCCAGAGGCTGGCCGCCTCAGCAGCTCTGAAACAAAAAATGCGATCAGGGCCGACGGAACCACGATCAAAATCACAAGCATTATCCCCGCAGCCTTTTCCCCTCTTCCGTCAAATATAGCCCGCAATAACCTTTCCGTATGAGTTATTGCATTCCCGATCATCCTTACAGGATGGGGCAGCCATCGAGGGTCTCCTATCGCGAGGTCCAGAATAAATGCAAGAATAAGTTCAAGAGGTCCTATCACGGGTTCAGAACCCTCCTGACGAATTCCATGTCGATATTCTCTTTGACCATGGCGGCAAGGCTGTCAAGGGCCTTTTCCTTCATACCTGTATAGTCGACCGAAACCGGCAGGACAGGCAGGCCCTTCTTCTCCCTGATCCGGTTGATCAGATCACGCCTGAATTCATTGTTGTCGAAAATGCCGTGCAGATAGGTGCCCCAGCAGTTTTTATTGAGTGAGCCGTCAAAAAGAGGTGATGAGTTATGAGTGATGGGTGACGAGTCAGAGGACAATCTACTAATTCTGAACAGGCCGATATCGCCAGCACTCCTGCCCATATGTATTTCATAGCCTTTCAAAGGTTGATAGTTGATGGCTGATAGCTGATGGCTGGTATTTACCATCTGCATCTCTGCCTCCACCTGACAGGTGATCTTCTCTTTTTCAAAGACAGTTTCTATATTAAGGAGCCCGAGGCCTTCTACTTCTGCGTGTGTGCTTTCTGCGTGATATGGATCGAGGATCCTGTTGCCTAACATCTGATATCCTCCGCACATGCCCATAACATCAATACCCTTCGCAAATGCCCTGCTTATGCTCTGATCAAGGCCCTGGTTCCTCAGAAGCAGCAGATCCTTAACGGTATTTTTCGACCCGGGGACGATCACCATATCTGCGTTTTCGATCTCGACAGGATTAGTAGAGTATACGAGTTCCACATCCGGCTCCTGCGCAAGCGGATCAAAGTCTGTAAAGTTGGAGATATATTTCAGCCTGACTATGACTATTTTGATCTCCCTTGACCCCTGCCCCCTGACCCTTGGCCCTTGCGATAAAGCCATGCCGTCTTCTTCAGGCAGCCCCAGATCATGAACATAGGGAAGCACACCGATAACCGGTTTCCCTGTCCTGTCCTGAATCATCTGGAGTCCGGGTCGAAGAATCTCCATATCACCGCGGAACTTGTTGATAATAAATCCCTTGATATGCCTGCTGTCCCTGCCCAAAAGTTTAACGGTGCCATAAAGCGATGCAAATACACCGCCCTTATCGATATCGCCAACAAGAAACACATGCGCCTTTGCCATCTTTGCAGCAGACATGTTCACAATGTCCACATTCATAAGGTTTATCTCTGCAGGACTGCCGGCGCCTTCCATGATAATCAGGTCATAATCCCTTGCGAGTTTGTCATACGATGCGGTAACTGCCTTCCATGCCTCTTTTTTGAAGGTGTAGTATTCCTGTGCCTTCATATAGCGAAATGCCCTGCCATGGATGATCACCTGCGAGCCCATCTCTCCAGAGGCCTTCAGCAGTATAGGGTTCATATCAACGGTCGGCTCCACCCTTGATGCCTCAGCCTGCAGAGCCTGAGCCCTTCCGATCTCGCCGCCCTCCCGGGTAATAAATGAGTTCAACGCCATATTTTGGGCCTTGAATGGAGCGACTTTTATTCCTGCGTCAGAAAAGATCCTGCATAGCGCTGCTGCGATCAGGCTCTTGCCTGCGCCTGAACCCGTGCCCTGTATCATAAGAGCTTTAGCCATGGAGACAGCTATCAGTTATCAGTGAATAGTGATCAGAAAAGACAAACAGAGAAAAGTTCACCTAAACACGCCTCCATTCAGTAATTTAACAACAGGGTATTTATCCCAGAACTCGATAATATTCACAGCAGCATAATCCTGTTCTATTCTGAAGATGTTTTCGAAAGGTATACCAAGTATATGGCAGAGGATAATCCTGTTGACCCCGCCATGCGCAACAACAGCGATGCATCCTCCGGCATGGCCTGACAGTACGTTATTCAGAGCCTTTATCGTTCTTTCTTTCACCTCAAGTGTGCTCTCACCGTCTACCGGACTGTATTTCAGCGGGTTGCCAGCCCAGGCATTAAACTCCTCAGGATACTGCTCCCTGATCTCTGTAAAGCTCATGCCTTCCCAGATGCCGAAGTTCCGTTCCCTGAGTTCAGGGACCTCAATAGGAACAATGCCGTGAGGAGCAGCAACAATCTCTCCGCTTTTGACTGCCCTGCCCAGATCAGATGTATAGACAGCCTTCAGCCTGTCAGAAATCCCGGACAGGGTCGCCTGTGTGCCATGGATATCCTTGAGATAGCTCGCATGTTTTGAAGACGAGGCGCCTCTTACATGTGCGGCCACAAACGCAGCTGTCCTTTCTACCTGCCGTATGCCGTTTTCTGACAACGGCACATCCATGCTGCCCTTGTAGCGCTTTGTCTCGCTGCCTTCTGTTTCGCCGTGTCTTATGAGGTAGAGTGTCGTAACCATACGTATGTCACCATTAAAAAGATTATCTCTGAAGCCTCACTCAATGCGCCGAGCGTATCGCCGGTCATTCCGTTGAACCTCATTCTGAAGAACTGAATTGCTGAAAAAGAAAAAAGATATTGTGATACAGCGAGCAGAGCAAACAAAATCGCATAGTTTGCCTGGAATCTGCCCTGCAGAAGCGCAAAAAAAGAGACAGCAAAAAGCATGATCAGGACCAGCGTCGATCCCATCAGATGACCCGCCCTGACATTATCGATAAAGATCCTTCCGAGGCCGTCCTGTCGCGCAGAGTCCGCATGCAGCATTGCAGGGACTGTTACCCACTTGGAAAATACGGTCATCATAACTATGGCTGCAAGAAATACAGAAAAAGAAACCGCATGAAACAGACTGGTCAGAAGCAGAAATTTAAGCAGAAGCGACATCATGATTGCAGTGGCCCCTGAAGCGCCTATTGCGCTGTCTTTCATGACCAGCAGCCGTTTTTCGATATCTGCAGCAGCGTCACCCGAAGCTTTCACAAACAGGCCATCAGCCGTATCTGCGAGGCCGTCCAGGTCAAATCCTCCGTTGGACATGATATGCGCCAGAATAATAAAACCGCATACAACCTCTGCATCGAAAAGCCGAACCATTATTGCCGCTGTCAAGGCTATCATCAGCCCCTGACATGCTCCTGCTATCGGGAAAAAGACGGTCGAATCAACCATATCTTCTTCAGATACGCTGCCGTTCACCTTCACAGGAAAAACGGTCAGAAATTGTATTGCAAGCAGCACTTTTTTCATTAGTTGATTATCTCGTCCGACACGCCGGCTTCCTGAAAGGTAGCCATCTCTTTGTAGATCCTGAGACCCGCTTCCAGGAGGTACATGGCAAGTGCTGCACCAGTACCCTCTCCGAGCCGCATGTCCAGATCCAGAATCGGAGAGAGCCCCATGGCATCAAGCATCACGCGATGTCCTTTTTCAACAGAATTATGAGCAGCGAACATAAAGTCTCCGGATGACGGCTCAAGCGTATGCGCGATCAGCGCGCCTGCCGTGGATATAAAGCCGTCAATTACGACCGGTATCCTGTTTGAAGCAGCGCCGAGGATCAATCCGGCAATGCCCCCTATCTCAGCTCCGCCGACTTTCGCAAGTACGTCGATCGGGTCTTTGCCGTCCGGCGTGTTGAGCGTAAGGGCTTTTTCAATCACCGCTATTTTACGTATCAGTGCTTCGTCCGATATGCCGGTGCCTTTCCCCGTCACTTCTGAAACGGGTCTTCCGGTAAGTGCTGCGACAATTGCGCTTGAGGGAGTCGTATTGCCGATGCCCATGTCGCCGGTCCCGAACATGTTGTAGCCCTTCCCGGCATATTCGTTGGCAATTTCGATCCCGGTTTCAATGCAGGCTGTCGCTTCCTCTCTTGACATGGCAGGTCCTTTCGCAAAGTTCCTGGTGCCACTCAGCACTTTCCTGCTCATGAGCCCTTCTACTCCGCCAAAGTCATGATCGACACCGATATCTATCACGACCACCTCTGCCCCTGCATGTCTCGCCAGCACATTAATGCCGGCGCCACCCCTGAGGAAATTGAATACCATCTGGGTGGTGACTTCTTTGGGATATGCCGCAACACCCTCAGCAACTATACCGTGGTCTCCGGCAAAGGTGAACATCACCTTCCTGTCGATAACTGGATTATTATTCTCGGCGATTGCTACTATCCTCCGCGCAAATTCTTCAAGTCTTCCGAGGCTGCCAGGCGGCTTTGTAAGATTGTCGAGATGCTTCTGGGCAACAGCATACCACTTTTCATCAACCGGCCTGATAGACTTCAATGTGTCATGTAACAGATCCACGATTTCTCCTTTTGTTACGGCTTTATCCTAAACGGTATTCCTGCAGTCACGAGGTAGACCTCATCGGCAACAGCCGCCATCTTCTGGTTTAACTTTCCTGCCAGGTCCCTGAACCTCCGTGCAAGTTCGTTTTCCGGGACAATGCCCATGCCTACTTCGTTTGAGACAACAAAAATCCGTGATGCGTGATGAGTAATGAGTGATGCGATAAAAGACTGCATCTCTTTTTCCAGATCTTTATCAGCAAGCATGAGATTAGAAAGCCAGAGGGTGAGGCAGTCAACGAGAACAACATTATGGGCAGAGGAAGCAGTTCTTAATACCTCTGCCAAATTTACAGACTCTTCGATGGTATCCCAGTCGCTTCCGCGCTCCTCTTTGTGTTTCGCGATCCGCTCCTGCATCTCCGCATCAAATGCCTGGGCTGTGGCAATATATGCCTTTTGTCCTTCATATGCAGAAGCGCGGCTGAGCGCAAAGGAGCTTTTGCCGCTCCGCGCCCCGCCGAGCACAAAGATAATCCTGCCCTTACGTTCAGGCATTATTTTTTGTCCGAGCCTGCCATGTCAGCTTCGAACATGCCCCTGAGAATGTCATTAGCACAGAACTTTCCGCACATGGTGCAGGAATGCTCATCACCGTTGCCCCTCTTTGCCTTTATCTCGCGGGCCCGTTCGGGGTCTATCGCAAGGGAGAACTGCCTGTCCCACTGCATATTCCGCCTTGCCTTTGACATCTCTTTATCCTGATGCAGGTTCTTGTGCTTGATCATATCGCCGACATGGGCTGCAATCCTCGATGCAATAACGCCTTCCCTGACATCTTCAGGAAACGGCAGACCGAGGTGTTCAGACGGTGTTACATAACAGATGAAGTCAGCTCCGAACGAAGAAGAGAGCGCAGCGCCTATAGCGGCAGTGATATGATCATAGCCCGGC
Source organism: Nitrospirota bacterium (assembly GCA_016214855.1). Lineage (NCBI taxonomy): Bacteria > Pseudomonadati > Nitrospirota > Nitrospirota bacterium. The sequence continues at coordinate 127,964 of JACRMT010000007.1, forward strand.
GCAATGTCGGTCGTGATCGGGCCTAACATATAAAATGGCGACTCGCCGCTCATCTTCTTTTCCATAATGATATTCGCTTCGATCTCGTTGATAGGAATATGCCCCGGACCCTCGACCATGGTCTGGCAGCCCTGCTCCCTGCCGAGTTCCGCAAGCTCGCAGTTGATAAGCATCTCCTGTATCTGAACACGGTCAGAGGCGTCATGGATAGCACCTGCTCGGAAGCCGTTTCCGAGGCTCAGTACTGCGTCATATTTCTTCATGATTGCTGCAACGCGGTCAAAGTGCTCGTACAGCGGATTTTCTTTGTTGTTGTGCTCCATCCAGGCAACCATGTATGAGCCGCCCTTTGAAACGAGCCCTCCATAGCGGTAATGCTGCTTCCTGAGCATTTCCACGGTCCTCTTGTTGATGCCGCAATGGATCGCCATGAACCCGACTCCTTCCTCGCACTGCTTTTCGATCATCTCAAAGAGCAGTTCTGCAGGCATATTTACGGCAGCGCCGTATTGTTCGATCGCAATGGCAAAGGCCTCGTACAGAGGGACGGTACCGACCGGAAGGCTGATCGCATCGAGGACCGATTTTCTGATCCTTTCAATGTCTCCCCCGACGCTCAGGTCCATCAGGGTATCGGCGCCATACTTTTCAGCGATCCTGGCCTTTTCGACCTCCATGGCAATGTCGGCGATCTCGGTGGACGAGCCGATCGAGGCATTCACCTTGGTGCGCAGTCCCTTGCCGATGCCAACGACCTTCTTTCTTCTGTTATTGTTTGATGGAATAACGATCTTTCCGCTGGCAACCCGCCTTCGAACAATTTCGATATCGAGTCCCTCACTTGCTGCAACTGTTTTGATCTCTTCCGTCACTTCACCCAGCGCTGCCCGTTCCAGTTGTGTCATCTTTCTTTCCTCCTTGTTGATTTCATTTCCATTGCCCGAGGAAAAAAAAATCCCCAAGGCATACCATCAGCCCTGAGGATTGCACCCTGTTTCACTTCATCCTCGCCTTCCATCCGCGGGAAGACTAAAAACAATCAGCGTCATAGATTTGTGCCAGCATTCCATCTGAACACGCCTCACTGATTACTGATACTGTCATGTCCAGGCAGGTCTTCTGACTTCCGGTTCATCCTACTTGCTGGCCTTCCCGGAGTTTCCTCCAGTGGCCCTATCAGCGTTCGTACCGGTTACAGCGGCGGGACCGTTCCCGAATTGAATCTCTTCTCACGGGATTCCCTATTATGCCTCGCGGCACCTGAATGACTATTCTTTTTTATACCGAATGCATACAAATATGCAAGCTCTATTTGTATTTATCAGTTTACATTGGAATTGGACATGCTTCTTTCTATCTCTGTATCAGCTTTCTGTACCTGACGTGCGATACGTTCCCTGCTGATCAATTCCCCTGCCTCAAGCGCAGACAGATTTTTCTCGAACAGGTCCACGAGGACCCGGTTAATTTCCGCATATCGTCTCTGCATGCCCGGCGGCTCGATAAGCGTACCGCTCCATATACCGTCCATGCGGCTGAAGAGGATATTGGTAACCTGCCGCATGAAATCTGCAAGTATGGCAGCCCCGGGATTTTTCAGTTGTGCACTGCCCTCATACGATGAACCTGCGGATTCAAGACGACCTTCCTGCTTCAATGCATGGAAGGCCTGCGTCCCTTCAAGAACAATCTGGTGGTGATACAGCACATTTGCCGTTACAGAAAGATTTTTCAGCAGGTCGTTCCTCTTCAGAAATTCAAAATTAGTGCGGATGTCCTCCAGAGACGAGTCAGGCTCGAACATGATGAAACCGACATTCGGTTCTATCCCGTGTTTTCTGAGGATGCGAAGGGCCTGTTCATTCTGGGCAACGGTCGTCATCTTGTTCATTCTCCTGAGCGACTCATCCCGTCCGCTCTCCAACCCGATCAGGATATGGCGAAGACCTGCGTCAACAAGGGCGGCTATTGTCTTATCGTGAATGTCATTGACCCTGCCTTCGATGCCAAAGGCAATATTCATGGGTTTCAGAAGCGCAGCGATCCGGAGGGCTCTTTCCTGCCCTGTCTGCCCCGGTCCGAAGAAGTTCGGATCAGTAAAATAGAACTCCTTCTTCCCCCGTTCTTGCATGATGACCGAAATCTCTGCTGCGATATTTTCCGGGCTGCGTCCGCGCCAGGGAACCCCCTGACCGTAATAGCCGTTGATATAGCAAAATGTACATCTGCCGTAACAACCGCGGCTGCCGAGGATATTTACCTCGGAAAGGCGATACAGGGCCTCTGTACGCATCGGAAAAGGAATGGAGTCAAGGTCAGTGATCGGTTGTTGTTTTCTGCTGCTGCTCTTGCATAAACCAGGTCTATCCACTATCCCGGGCAGTTCATAAACAGATCGACCTGCGGATACTGCTCCGGCAAGCGACACAAACGGCGCCTCAGCCTCTCCGATGATGACTGCGTCAACAGCCGCGCAATGTTTCATAATGTCGGCAGCAGATATGGTTGCATAAAAACCATATGCGGTAATTGTTAACGCAGGCATCTTCTGTTTGACACGGGCAAGAAAAGCGAACAGGGCGAGGTCCTGTTTCCAGTGGTAGACCATATGCACACCGAGGATATCCGGGGCAAACGAGGTGATCCTGGCTTCAATCTCCTCATACCCGAGTTTGTCCAGATACCCTTCGATTATCCTGACATCGTGGCCGCACTGTTCCAACATACCCGCAGCATAGCCGCTGATGAGACAGGATGAGAGAGGCGTATTGGCAATATCATTGCAGCGGTCCGGCGTGATGCTCCGGGGATGCTCCAGCAGGAGTACTTTCATCTATTTTCCCCCATGCCACATAAGGATGTTTCTGCGAAGATGCAGGGCCTCAAGACGGTATCTGAAAGAGTCGAACGGTTTGGGATTATGATAGGTCGGATAGAGGAGATCTGTCTCGGGCCCTATTACTCCGGTTTCCCGTGCCAGCCTCTCGATCGGCGTTCCCGGAAGAATGCGTATGTTATTAAGCACAATAGTACCGAGATTTCTTTTCCTGCCATGGATATCATAAAGCTTCTCGATTGTGTGCAGTCCTTTGTCGCAGGTTTTTTCTGTCTCTCCCGGCACATTGACCATAAAATGATATACGCTGATTATATCCGTCTCTGACGCTATTGCTGCGGCCTTCAGAATGTCCTGCTCGCTGAGCCTCTTGTCCAGAAGGTCAAGGGACTCCTGACAGAGGCCGTCAGGGGAGAAGGAAAAACACTCGCATCCGGCTCTTTCATAGAGGATCGCATTTTCGTGACTGAAATGATCCTCTCTCATGAATCCGTCCCACTTGATTCTGAGATGCCTTTTCAGGATCTCGTCGCAGATATCGTTAAGATGATTTTCAGGAAAGTTCACGATCGGATCGGTAAAATGGAATCGTTCTATCCCGTATTCCTTATGCAACTGCTCTATTTCGTCCACGACCGCACGGGGCGAGCGGCAGCGGATGTGGCTTCCCTGGAGCTTTGGATAGACGCAGTACGCACAGTGAAAGGGACATCCGCGCTTTGTCTCAATGCCGATGGCAGGCACATAGCTGTTTATCTCCGCATAGAGAGACGGATCGAGCAGCGCCCGGTCCGGCGGCAGATAACAGGCCATATCGAGTTTCTGCAACGGCGGCGTGAGCTGAATCCGGCCATTACTCCTGAGACAGAGACCCGGCAGAGAACGAGGTCTGTCCAGGGAGGAGATCAGAAGGGGTAATGTGTCCTCAGCCTCTCCCACGATACCATAATGAATTTCCGGTACCTCAGCCATAAGCCGTTCCGGGAAAAGCGAAAATCCCGTGCCGCCTGCAATGATCCTCGCCTCAGGCAAAAGAGAAGCGACCATCTTTGCCGTAACGAGAAAAGGAGGTATAAGGGAACTTGTTTTATTGCCGAGCGGATCAATGTTTCTCAATGACAGCCCTACGATGTCGGGTCTGAAATCCGTTAGCCTGGCCCTGACTGCGCCATAAGGGTCTGCCTCCATATTCATATCAAAGATGCTCACTTCATAGCCTGCCCGCTTAAGTCCTCCGGCAAGAGTCACGATGCCGATGGGATAAACTCTTTCCTGTGTTATCCCCTCGACAGAGAGCGTCTGAATTAAAAGTACGCGCATGATCATCAGTCCAGAAGAATGAGGCCAAAGTATTTTATGTAATCAGTCCTGCTCGTCAGCGTCCTCACCTTTGCCCCTGCACGCCTTGCGGTTTCAAATACATCTATCCCGGCCCCCTCCATTGATGGTCTTGCATGGTCAGTTTTCCTGCAGTTGCCGTCAGACGCGCATATAGCACAGAGGGAGCAGGGGCCGGCCCAAAAAGAGAATGCCTTGTGATATCCGCCTAAAAAAGCCTCGCGCTCAGCTTCCAGAACCCTCTTCTGGAAATCTCTTGCAGGCGGTTCACCTTCTACAAGGACTGCCGTGTGATAGCTCGTTATCATTGCGCCGGTCTTTTCAGGGGAGAGGCTGTTTGGCGGGCAGTTCGGACTGCCATAGCGCTTGCATCCGAATCTGCACTTTATGTCAGTCCAGTTGGTCATGCAGATGTCTTTTGCATTTATTCGGTACGCCTTTCTGAATCCAAGGGTCTGCATCTTTGCCATGAAGCGATCTATAGGGTCAATCTGCAATAGTCCAAGAGTTGTTTCGTTCCTCGATGCAATGATAAGGGCGGTATCAGTCTCCAACGGCAGAAGGGCTGTCTGCGCAAAACCGAGTCGCTGCAGTTCATCCTGAATCAGGCTGGAGGAAAAGACTCTGCCGTTAAAAGTATTGATCAGCATGTTCAGATCGGTAAGCGCTGCCTTCTCCGGATAATGCTCGGGGAAAAAATCATGGATCAGCAGGATGCCGTTTTTTTTGAGGGCATCCGCAGCTGTCGACAGAATATGCGGCAGTTCTTTTTCCGAATAGGCATGAAGGATATTCGACAGCACCACGAAATCGAACCCCTTTTTTCTTACCGGCCATATCTCCAGTATGTTCCCTGCGAGGTATCGGATCCTGCCGCCGTATTCTTTATCCTGTAATAGTTTCCTGGTATGGTTCAGAATCTCAGGCAGGTCAAGGAGCGTTGCCTTCAGTTCCGGATTCTGCCTGAGAAACGCTGCAGCAATTGCGCCTGAGCCTGCACCTACATCCAGGAGATTACCGGTCAGCGGCATGCCGCTGAAAAATCCGATGATCTGATGCGCCTTTGTCCTGGCAATGCAGTCCATGGCACGGACGTAGTTTTTTATGCGGTCAGACAGTTCAGACGAGTCATTCTGGTAATTGACCCTTCCGCCTGTTTTCAGACAGTCTCCCAGCCCCTTCCAGTATGTCTGGAGATATTTCCTCCAGAGGATTGAGTCGCCCTGATAATCCCTTACGCCACGCACCAGATAGTGCTGCGCAAGGCTGGTGTTGTAATAACGTCCCTTGTGGCTCGTGATCAGTTTCATGGCCAGGAGGGCATCGAGGAAGCGGCTTAGTGCAGCGGGAGAAGCACGCATCTCCTTTGCCAGATTCTTAAGTGTAGAGCCCTGCGGTTCGAGAAGCGAAAATATATCCATCTCGACTGCGGTGAACAAGATCTCCGAAAACCAGTACCCGGTGGCGAGATCTTCAAGATACTGTGAGCTTGAACTCTGGGCGTCGTGTTCAAGGTACGGCAGCGTCTTGACCTTGCCATTACCGATATATCCAGGACGAAATCCCGTGCGCATAACTCAGTCTCCTTTTACTTCTCGCCCCACCAACAATAACGCGGCAAGCCGAGAGCTTTATGAGAATATTCATTCAGTTTTTTGAATCAACTGGTAGGTAATGGGCACGGCAATGAGGCCATTCCTGTACGCAAACGGTGAAGCCTTTAATACGGTCTCCCGCGCAGCGCTGTCGAGTATCTGATAGCCTGATCCCTTTATGATCCTGATGTCCTTCGGTATGCCGGCAGTATTGATCAGAAATTCAACGTGCACGGTACCTTCCATGCCCCTCTTTCTTGCTATATAGGGATAGACGAGATTGGCCTGCAGGGCATCCCGGATCCTCTGCCTCACTGAGATATCGGTTCCTGTGTCAGTTCCCTGTCCTTTCTGCGCTCGTGACGCCAAGGCAGCGCCTGCCTCTCCGCTGCTGCTCCGGGAAGTCTGATTGCCAACAGAAGAGGGGCTGCTTCCCCCGGCGCGTGAGGAATTACTCTGCTCCCCGATTCCTGCCCCTGCCGGGCCGGAATCTCTGTCAGTATCTGACTGATGCTGCACAGGAGCCAAAGGCTCCGGGTCCTGCCTGGAGACGACCGGCTGAGCTGCGGACAATGCTGCCACTGCCTTCAGGGCAGTCTTTGGCGCCGGTACGGCCCGCATGCCCTGCATCGCGCCGGCTGAGGCTGTCTGCTTACCGGCAGAACTGCTTTCTTGTTCATCAAAAAGTGAAATGGTGATCTGGCTTGCCTTCCTGATCTCGCTGCTGCCTCCGATGAGCAGGGCAGCAGCGAGCAGGACGGAATGGGCCATCACCGACGAGATGATATCATGCCTGATACCGGCCATGATCAGAAAACGACTCTTACCCCGCCATAGAAATTGCGCTCAGGCGCTGGATAGAAGTTCTTGTTTCCCCCGAATCCGACAATTGAATACTCGGAATATTTTTCACCGAACAGATTGTTCACGCCAAGGTAAGCAGTCACGTTCTTTCTGGTATACGACAGTTTCGTATTGACTGTAACATACGATTCTGCCTTGTCAAAAAGGTTCTCAACATCGTTGTCCATATATTTCCTGCCGACCCAGTTGGCATTGACCGCCCAGAGGAGGGACTTCAAAAATCGGTAATCAGCGCCAATGCTTGCGCTATAGCGCGGAACCAGCTGGATGTGATTTCCCTCGTACGGACCAGACCTGAACTTTGCATCTGTATAGGTCAGGTTGCCGAACAGTGATACGTTCTCTATGACCGCAGCGGTCAGTCCTGCCTCTGCTCCGTGATGACGGGTCTTGTCGAGATTTTCATTTGCACCGAATCCAAAGGGACCGCCTGTCGGGTTAAAGTAGATCTCGTCCTTAACATCCATAGCATAAACGGTTAATCTGCCCTGAAGGCGCTTTCCGAAGGAATGCACCACGCCTGCCTCGTAGGTATCAGATTTTTCGGATGTAAGGGTCGTGATGGTACCGGTAAAATCAAAGATCTCATCAGTGGTCGGCAACCGGTATCCCTTGGCATAATTAACGAACAGTTTTGATCCCTTGGCATAATTATAGGTGAGGCCTGCCTTGAAGGCATTTTCAGTGAACTTTTGCCGGTCAGAGACGGTTGTAAATCCGGCCACGGTATCATTGAACTTTGTATCGGAATATCGATAGCCGAGACTGACGGTCCATTTGTCATTGACAAAGAATTCATCCTGAATATAGAGCCCAGTCTCTTTCTTGTCTATGTCTGAAAAGGTCGTAGATCCGGAGAATGTCGTCTTATTGCTGACCGACGAATCATAAAAGTCTACACCGGTAACAAGCAGATTTCTGTACGCGCCGATCTTGCCGTCAGCAGTCAGTTTGATCCGCAGCCCTGACGTACCCGTATCCCTTATCGTATTGAAAGACGATCCGAAGAAGATAAGATCAGAATTGAATTTCCTGTTGTTGTAGCTGTATCCAACTTCAAGTTCGCCCCAAGTGCCGAGCACGATTGCTGCTTTTACATCAACATAGCGCTGATTAAAATCGACGCGGTCCCCAGGCGTTGTAGACTGTCTTCTGTCACGCTCCACCTCCTGCGCGGTGAGGCCGCCCGGAAGACCCTGGTCATCATCGTGAAATCCCGCAGCAATATCGGCCCTGAGATAATCATTGACCTTGATGTTCAGTTTCGTGCTCATATCAAAGGCATTGAATTCGCTGTTATCCCGGTACCCCTGGGTCTTGCGGTGCTTGAGAAAAAAGAAATAGCCTATCGACTCATTGCCGCCGCTCAAAGTTGCGTGCTCGGAATAACCGCTATAACTTTCGGCCCTGGCATCAAGGACCAGATCCGGTTTTTTCAGGTAGCCTTTTTTGGTGATGATATTAATAGCGCCGGCCATGGCATTGTCACCATAGAGAACGCTTTCACTCCCTCTGACGATCTCGATACGTTCAACGTTCTCGAGCGGGATCGTGTTCCAGTCCACGCCGCTTAAATCGATCTCGTTCAGTTTTCTGCCGTCGATCATGATGACCGTATTGAGACCGCGCGCAAAACCCCTCATATCGACCGTGGATTTTGTGCCTGTGCCGAAAAGATCCCTGATAATAAGTCCTTCCTCATTCCTGAGCAGGTCCTGGACTGTTACGGCAGTTGATTTTTTGATCTCATCCTGCGTGATGACCGTAACATTCGATGATATTTTTGAGATGTCCTCTTCTGCTCTTGTTGCTGTTATAACGACTTCGTCAACGGATAGTGTTCTCTCATCTGCCCATGCCGGCAGCGAGGATGCAAGCATGATTATTACCGATAGGATCTTCTTCATGTATATCATCTCCTTTATTTATCTTGGATTCCGGTTAAACTGCTCTGCTTCTGATGACAGCTCGCATTATCCTCCTTCACGTCTCATCTGCTACCTCCTCGTCCCACGAAGGGTTTTTTGGCGTCTGGTGCATCAAGGGTATCCTGACTCGGGGCTTTCTACCGCCTGCCTTCACCAAGAAGCAGTAACCCGTGACGTGTTGTTATCATGGTCAGCTCTTATCCATATCGGACGAAAGGGCTTCCGTCAGCATGATGCATGATGCTCACCTGAACATCAAAAGCATCTTTTAAGCGCTCTTCAGTCAGGATGTCCTCAGGGTTTCCTGTGGCAAGAAGCGCACCGTTTTTTACCAGCATGACCTTTGAGAACTGGAGGGCAATATTGATGTCGTGGAGCGCCATGATAACTGAGATGTTTTTTGTATCTCTCAGTTTCTTCAGGAGTCTCACCAGTTCTATCTGATATTTGATATCGAGATTCGCGAGCGGTTCGTCCAGCATAAGGAGGCCTGCACCCTGGACAAGGGTCATGGCAATGAATGTCCGCCTCTTTTCTCCTCCGCTCAGATCTGAAAGGTGAGCAGAGGCCTTGTCCTGAAGCCCGACCAGTTCGAGGGCACTGTCCACGCTCATAGCGGGCGGTATGTCATAGGGATACAGCCCCATGCCTACCAGCTCCTGTACGGTGAACGGCACGGCGATATCAAGCGTCTGCGGGAGGTAGCTTATCAGCTTTGCCCGATCTTTGTTGAGGTATGCCTGCAATGGTTTTGACCAGAGCCGAACGGTTCCCTGCGCCGGACTGAGGATACCGCTTCCAAGCTTCAGGATCGTGGACTTTCCCGAGCCGTTTGCGCCGAGCAGTCCGATGAATTCACCCTGACCGACGGAAAAAGACAGATTCTGTATAAGAGCCTCCTGTTTCCGATACGAGAAGGAGAGGCTGTTCAGCTCAAGTATTTTTTGTTCAGATGCTGAGGACATTTTTTCTCCTGAGCAGGTAGAGAAAATAGGGAGAGCCGATAATTGCCGTGACAATGCCTGCCGGAAGCTCCATGGGAGGGAGCACAGACTTGCTGATGACATCGGCAATACAGAGCAGGGCGCCTCCGCCGAGAGCAGAGCAGGGGACAAGCAGCCGGTTATCGGATCCTATAAAGAAACGCATGATATGGGGGACAAGGAGCCCGATAAAGCCGATCATGCCGCCAAGGGAAACGGATGCTGCGGTCAGAAGCCCGACCGAAATAAAGAGAATAAGGCGCTCTCTGCGGGGAGAGAAGCCGAGACTATGGGCAAACTCATCTCCAAGGATCAGGGCATTGAGGGCCTTTGCCCTGATCATGGAGACGAAGACGCCGGCAGCCACAAAAACAAGGCCATAGGGGACTTTCGGCCATTCTGACATGGAAAGGTCGCCGAAGATCCAGAGCATTGCCTTTCTGAGCCCTTCATCAGACGATATGCTCATGATCAGCATGAGCATTGCAGAAAAAAGAAAACTGAGCCCCACTCCTGCAAGGAGGATCCTTTCAGGCCATAAACCTCCCCGCTGCCATCCCATGAGGCCGACCATGATGCCTGTTGCGAGCGCTCCGATGAAGGCCATGAACGGGATGGTGAATGTGCCGAGAAAGGCGGCGCCTGCCATAATGCCAAGGGCTGCAGCAAGGGACGCCCCGCTTGATATCCCGAGGATGTAGGGATCAGCAAGAGGATTTTTGAGAATACCCTGAAGCACGGCTCCTGATGCGCCGAGCGCCATTCCCATCAGGATTGCTACGATACTTCGCGGTGCGCGGATCGAAAAGAGGATCTCCCGGGACACCTCATCAGCAGCAAAAGGGTTGATCAGCTTTGCGCCTGCTATGAGAGATATGGCAAATGCGATGATCAATATCAGGATGATGAACGCTATGCGTAATTTCATATTTTTCATGGTTTCTTAAGGTGCGCTGCCAGTTCATCCACTCCATTCATGGTCCGGGGGCCGAGCCGGTAAAGATAATCGCTCACATAAAAGACCTTTCCATTCCTTACTGCAGGAACTGTTTTCAGTCTTCTGAGCAGGCCGTCAGCAACCTCATCCATGCCATTTCCCTTGCCGATGAAGATGATGTCAGGAGCCTGACGCAGGATCTCCTCGATCGAATACTTGGGATAGGCTGTCGATGTCTTTGCCGCGATATTTTCGAGTCCAAGGAGTGCAAGTGCTTCGCTGGTCGTGGTTCCGTGTCCGGCAACGATGAGGGGATCAGGCCAGATGATAAAGAGGACCTTCTGCCTCTTGGCCGGCTTTGCCTGGCTGAGGGATATCCGATCTCTTTCCTTAAATACGTCAAGTCTTTTTTCTATGTCAGCGGCAAGGAGCTCTGCCTTTTCCCCGGCACCGACTGCAGCACCGATCTGCCGAATGCCGGCCGGAAGGTCGGAGATCTTTCGGGCCCGGATAACAACAGTACGGATCTTCATGCTGCGCAGCCGCTCTTCAAAGGCCTGAGGATTTCCGTCGTATGTCAGAAGGACCATGTCAGGCTTTAAGGAAACGACTGCCTCAAGAGAGGGGTTCGAGAAGCCGCCTACCTTTGCCTTCTGTTTAGCTGCTTCCGGATAATCACAAAAACTTGATACGCCCACAATCCTTTCATCAACACCGAGTGCAAAGAGGATTTCGGTAATGTTGGGCGCAAGAGAGATGATGCGTTTCGGAGAATCAGCGGAAGCTGGTGTAAGCAGTAAGCAGTAAGCAGTGACCAGCAATACCGATATTTTTATAGCCACTGATTCAGCATAAAACGGTTTCACTATTTTCTCCTTAAAATAAAAAATCCTCAGGGCCTGATAAAAAGGCTCCTGAGGATTGCACCCTGGTTTGCTTCATCCTCTCCTTCCTCCGCGGGAAGGCTGTTTCAGCTTTCAGCAGTCAGCTATAAGCTAATAGCTGAAGGCTTATTGCTATGTTACAGGCAGGTCTTCTGGCTCTCCTGACCTTTGCCAGCCTTCCCATCCGCCGCAGCGGACAGTGGCGTACTACCAGCAAAGGAGCTTATCCCGGTATCAACCGGGATCAGGATTACAGCGGCGGGACCACTTCCGGTTTACACGGAATTCCCTATTAAGCATTCTGCACCCGTTAGTACATTCTATAGGATTGTCCGATACTGCTGTCAAGCTATAATTGAGATTATCAGCAGGCACATCGTCATGGGATCGTACGTGCCGGAGCACGGTTGAAAGTTATGGGTCGCATGGCACAAAATAATGCGTCTGTGCATAAGAAAGGAGGCCAAGCATGGTTTCGATCAAATACTGCGGAACCTGTAATTACCGGCCTATGGCGGCGAGCCTGGCAATGGCCATTAAATCCGCAACAGGGTTAACCGTACAGCTTATCCACTCAGGGGACATAGGCGCTTTCGAGGTCACGTTCAACGGCGAGAGCATCTATTCAAAGAAGGCGGCCGGGCATTTCCCTGACCATAACAAGATTGTGGATGATATCAAAAGAAGGCAGGATGGCTCTCGGTGACAACCAATCATATGTTTTTGATAAGGCCAAGGAAATAGTCCAGAGTGATGATCTTCCGCTCTACCGGAAGGCCGGTGAAGGCGCTGAACTTAAGAATTTTTTCTTCATCCAAAGGAATTATTCCGGTGTCCAGCACCAGGATCCGTTTGTAATGTTCGAACATTGATCTGAAGTCAAAGTTAAAATCCTCTCTGCCCATTTCAAACATCTTCTCCCAGTTGTTTATCCATCCTGCTGACAGGAAAAAACTTGTCGCCTCGGCATTCAGCCTTATCATCTCCTCAGGCCCGATCATAGCTTCCAGACAGTTGCCGGCTGCGAGCTTTTTTGCCCCGAAACGTTCAAGGATCTCCATCATGTCCGGATGGCAATGGCCGTAAATAACACTGAGCTCCGCACCCATCTCCATTGCCTCTTCAAGCGCCTGTTCGAGACGAGCCTTCAGTTTATCGAAGTTGACATGGAGCGCAGCGTCAAGGAACATGATCTTTCCGCGGAAGAGCCCTTTCCGGGCAAGGTGCTGCAGCTCCTCCTGAAAGATGCCGCAGCTGATGAACAAGGTGCTTTTTTCTTTTATCATGCTGCTCAGAATATCACATGTGCGGCTCAGACGTCGAACCCGATTATCTTCCGCCTTGTCATGATGTGCGCCTCTATTTCATCCGCTGCCTTGACCGGATCTTCCTGAAGGAGCATCCTCCCGCCGGTAACATGGACCATATCTTCAGTCAGGTATTTTGTCACAAGACTGCTGCCACTTATCATCGGAGGAGGTGAAACATGGGTCAGCAGCCCAAAGGCAAGTGCGGTGAAGATGTCAGCGATTGCCTTCTGTTCCATGTACTCGGGGACCGAGGCAGCCACAGGCAACTGGCTGGTATCACAGCCTATGGTCCAGGCCAGTGCCGCTACGGTATCAAGGATCTTTCCGACGTCAGTGCAGGAACCATACGAGACAATGGGCGGCACGTCGTATTTTTCGCAGACCGACCTCAGCCTTTTCCCTGCCTTCTTGGCCATATCCTTTGTTGACATGCAGAGGTTCTGGTGTGTGGACGAGGCGCAGCCTGCACCGATGACCATGATGTCGCGTTTAATCAACTCCAGGGTCAGCTGCTGGATCGACTTTCCTCCCTGATCGTGGCGCACATTGGTGCAGCCGGCAACAGCCACGGCTCCCTTTATATTTCCCTTCTTCATCTCGTCTATATAGGTATTGATGTTGTTGCCGAACATGGTGAGGACCGTTTCGGTGGTGTACCCGGCGATGCATTCAGTGCCCTTACTGTCTGCCTGCAGATTTATGACCCTTGTCTTGTCAGCCTTACGTTTTTTGAACTGTTCGATGGCTTCCCGCAGGATGCGGTCTGCCTGCTCGTCTGCCTTCTCAGGGTTGAAATCAATGGCTTCCACGCCGGTGAAACGCACTACAGGATCGGTGCTGATCAGTTTTGTGCCGTATCTGTCTGCATAGTCCTTCAGTGTCGGGACCGAGCAGTTGAGGTCCATGAGGAAGATGTCTGCGAGCCCGGTAGCGATAAAAAGCTCTTCCTGGATCCAGTTGCCCAACTGGCCGCCGAATATCTCTTTGTAATGCCCCTGGCCTGATACGTTCATAAGCTGCTGCCCTTCGCAGAGAGAGCCATAGAGCCTGATGCCTTTTGCCCCTGCTTCTTTTGCAGCAGCCTGGAACCCGGCGCTCGCGGCCTTTTCCATAATGTGTCCCGCAAAAACAGGCTGGTGGCCGTTGGATATGATATTTACGGTTGCGGGGTCAAGACATCCGATATTGGCATCTCCCGTGACCAGTTCCGGCGTGCCGAGCAGGATATCCTGCATCACGGTGATACCCCAGAGTCCGACGTATTCGTTGGCAAGACCGAGGCGGAGCGCGGTGTTCATCAGATCAACGGGGTCATTGCTGATATTGGTCATGCACTTTGTCAATGCGGTCAGCACCTCTGCCCCGGGACTGCCGGCATACAGGCCTTTTTCCTTCCAGACCTCTTTTCTTTTATCGACGGCGAAAAGGTCCATGAGCGTCATCGGCTCACTGCCCTGTTTGCCTATTTCATTGAGCATGAAGTCCGCGAATCTGACCGCAAGTTCGTTTGCCGGCCTTGTATGGTCCCAGCCGAGACCCTGACACATTCTCTGCAGTTTGCCTTCGTCCCTGAGCTTCAGGGGGGAACGGCCCTCTCCGATCGCCTTAAGGGTATATGCCAGGTTGCGACACTGATACGTGTTCGCAGCAGTGCCGATGGCGGCAAGCTGAAGCAGGTTTCTGGCCACGATGACGTCTCCGCTGGCGCCGCATACGCCCAGAGGAGCCTTGGCGCTGATCCTGCAGGGACCGTCAGAACATAACTGGCAGCTCAAGCCTTTCCTGCAGGTCCCGCACTGCGGCTGCTGGGCCTCAAACCGTTCGAAGACGGTGCTCATCCCCTGGCTGACAGCGGCCTGATGGATCTCATGGCTCGGTGTATCCTGATGGCGTTTTTTTATGATGGCAAGTTTTGTCTGCATGGTTTCCTCTTTTTTCCGTAGAGTTCTGTAAGCTAACTGGAGCGTAGCAAGAATGAGATCAAAGAGGTATGATGCAGATCATACGACGGCTCATTCGGGATATCGGACGGAGGGAAAGAGCAATGGACATCATTGCTCATCACTTTTATAATAGGGCAGATGAAAGATCATTATTGCCTGTTGCTCTCAGCTGCATGCAGGGAAGAAGAGAAATCTTTCCCTGATGCTATGATCCGGACATTGCAGGGAATACTCACCCATGTCTAAAAAGCCCCATATCAGCAACGACCTCTACGAATTCATCATGAACGGGATCACCTCAGGCGTATGGGTCGCTGACCGGCATGATGTGATCCACTACGCCAACCGGGCCATGGAGATGATCGCCGGTGTAACCCACCAGCGGCTTATCGGCTCCGCAGTCTTCAGCGAACTCGCCGAGAATGCCGCGCAATATTTCAAGCTCCATTACCTTGAGGCGAAAGAGACCCTGAAGCCGGTGCATTACGCCGATGTCCCTGTGATGACGCCGGCGGGCAGGCAGACGTTCCAGTCCGGCTGGCTCATTCCCAAGGTGAAGGACGGGCAGTACGACGGCATGATCTGCACGGTCGAGGATATCACCAACCAGAAGCAGGCCAGAAATGCCCTGAAGGCGAGTGAAGCCAAGTATCGAGAGCTTGTCGAGAGCGCAAACAGCATAATTATGCGTATGGATATGAAAGGCACCATCATATTCTTCAACGCCTTTGCACAGAAGTTCTTCGGCTTTGCAGAACAGGAGATCGTCGGCAGGAATGTGCTCGGAACGATCATTCCGAAGACTGCGGAGAGGAAGCGCAAGCTCACGAAGATGTTCCGGGAGATCGGAAAGAATCCGGAGCGTTATGAGAATATTGAGGACGAGAACATACGGGAGAACGGCGAAAGGGTCTGGATCTCTTGGACCAATCGCGCGCTTTTCAGGGACGGCATCAGTGTCGTCGAGATCCTCTGCATCGGCAATGACATTACTGCCCAGAAATATCATGAGAACCTTCTTGAGCAGTGCCGCATGGATCTCGAGGACAAGGTCAGGATCAGGACCATGCAGCTCACCCAGGCAAATGAGAATCTGCATCAGGAGATCGACGAACGGAAGTGGGCTGAGCAGGTGCTCAGGATATCCGAGGAAAAATACCGGCTTGTTGTCGAGCATGCGAACGAAGGCATTGTGGTGACCCAGGATGATTTCTTCAAGTATGCAAATCCCAAGGCAGAGAGGATATTGGGGTATTCCAGCGACGACCTCCGTTCAAAACCCTTTACCGAGTTTATCCATCCCGACGATCGTGACCTGATGAGGGAGCGCCACCTCAGACGGCTGCGCGGAGATAACCTCCCCCATTTCTTTTCCAGCCGGATCATTGATCCCGAGGGAACGGTACGGTGGCTTGAGATCAACTCGGTTCTTATCACCTGGATGGGAAGGCCTGCCACACTCGCTTTTTTTAATAATATTACCGAGCGGAAGCGGGCTGAGGAGATGCTTCATCTCCTGCGGACCGCAATCCAGCAGGCACGGGACTCGATCGTTATCACCACCGCGAATCCGGCACGTCCTATGGCAAAGATCGTTTTTGTGAACGCAGCATTTACCAAGATGACCGGCTACACTGCCGAAGAGGTCATCGGGAAACCGTCACTTATCCTTCAGGGGCCTGAAGCCGAGGGTATGGTCTGGACAAAGTTCGAGGCAGGTTCCGCAGACAGCAAGGCCTTCTACCTTGAGACCGTGGCATACCGGAAAGACGGCACCCATTTTGATGTCGAGTGGCAGATAACTCCGTTGAGGGACGACAAGCGGAAGGTCTCACATTTTGTCTCTATTCAGAGGGATATAACAGAAAGAAAACGGGCAGAAGAGAAGTTCACGCTTTATCAGGAGCAGCTGCGTTCGCTCACCTCCGAGCTTTCGCTTGCCGAGGAGAGTGAAAGGCGGCGAATTGCCACCCAGATCCACGACCACATAGGCCAGACCCTTGCGATCACGAAGATAAGGCTCGGTGCTCTCAAGGACTCATGCGACAGCGGCCATATCGGGCAGATCGATGAGATCCGGGGGCTCATCGAGCAGACGATAGCATCGACAAAATCTCTGACCTTTGAACTGAGCCCCCCGATCCTTTACGAGCTGGGACTTGAGGCAACGATCGAATGGCTTTCCGAACAGATGCAGAAACAGCATTACATACTCTTTTCCTGTGAAAATGACGGAGACCTCAAGCCGCTCACCCGGGAGATGAGCATACTTCTTTTCCAGGTGGTGCGCGAGCTCTATATGAATATCGTCAAACACGCTCAGGCTCATCAGGTCCTGACCTATATACGCAAGGTTGATGAAAACGTCATGATCGTGGTAGAGGACGACGGTATCGGTTTTGATTTTTCGTCCATCGACCGCCGGTTGACATTCGGCTTTTTCAGTATCCGGGAGCGGTTGAAGTACCTTGGCGGCACCTTGGAAGTCGATTCAACTCCGGGAAAGGGAACGCGGATCACGGTCATATCACCGCTCGCCAGGAGCGGGGATGAAACGCAGAGGTACCCATGACAATAAAAGTGCTGCTGGCTGATGACCACAAGATCGTGAGGGACGGGTTACGTACCCTCCTTGAAAAGCATGCGGATATCACCGTGCTGGGAGAGGCTGAGGATGGAAGGGAAGCCCTGCAGCTGGCCAGAAAGCTGTCTCCTGACATTGTCGTTATGGACATTGCCATGCCCGAGCTTAACGGGATCGAGGCAACCAGGCAGATCCTGGCGGAACGTCCCGACATAAGGATCGTAGCTCTTTCCATGCATTCTGACAAGAGGTTCGTTTCCGAAATGCTCAAGGCCGGGGCGTCAGCGTATCTTTTGAAAGACTGCGCATTTGAAGAGCTCATTACGGCGATAAGGACGATCATGAAGGGCAAGATATATCTCAGTCCTGGTATCGCCGGTGTCGTGCTGGCGGATTACATCAGGAGCGACCGGAAGTCCGAGCCGTCAGTCTTTTCGCAGCTCTCGGACCGGGAGCGTGAGGTGCTTCAGCTCATGGCAGAGGGAAGAACGACCAAGCAGGTGGCCGCGCATCTGAATGTGAGCATCAAGACCGTTGAAACGCACAGGACAAACATCATGACAAAGCTCGATATACACAGTATTGCAGAACTCACCAAATATGCGATCCGTGAAGGCCTGACCTCGCTTTAGTCCCTTCGTACCGATTCCTCAGGGCAGCACGGCTCATAGCAGCATACACCCTTGCCCGCTTTTTCAGGTCGTTACCGGCAGTAGGGTTTCCCCTACCCTAAAATCAGGGTTTTCCCGATTGTTATAACTATCTGCCGCAGCAATAATAAACCGCAACCACGAAAATCTTCGAGAAATTAAAACGGGAAGGAGCGAAATGACCACTATGACAGCAAAAGAGAGAGTAATGAAATTCCTCAATGGGGAGAAGGTAGACCGACCCCCGATATTCAGCGGCATGGGCAATGTGATCAAGCCTGTCCTTGACAAGAACAACATTGTCTTTTCAAGAGTGCACCGTGACCCTGAACTTATGGCTAAGGCAGCCGCAGGCATGTATCGGGAGTTCGGCTACGAATGTGCGGTCGTTCCTTTTGATCTTGGCGTCGAGGCAGAAGCTCTCGGCGCGAAGATGAACTACTATGACGAGGTCGAAGGCCTTCTCTACCCGACCGTAAAAGAGAAGTCGGTCGTGACCGTGGAAGATATCAAGATCCCGGCTGACCTGAAGAATGCCGGCAGGATCCCGGTCATTACCGGCGCGATCAAGGCCCTTCGCAGGGAGTTAGGCAATGATGTTGCCATCGGGACCTACGTGCTTGGCCCGTTCACTCTTGCGGGACAGGTTAAGGAACTCGACCAGCTTTTTGAGGATTCGTTCCTTGAGCCGGAGAAGACCGGCAAACTGCTTGAGAAGCTTTCGGAAGTCGTCATACAGGTCTTTAAGATCTACCAGGAGGCAGGCGCTGATTATTTTACCCTGAGAGAGATGGGGGGGACATCAGACGTTATGAGCCCCAAGAGCTTCAAGAGCCTTATCAAGCCCCACCTGGTCAGGATCCTTTCGGAAATGCCGAGGCCCAGTATCCTCCATATCTGCGGCGACACCAATGCGATCATCACCGATATGGCCGAGTGTGGTGCTGATGCGGTCAGTGTTGATCAGAAGAACCGCATTGCGGAGACACGGCAGAAACTCGGCGACAAGGCGATCATACTCGGCAATTTCGACCCCATCAAGGTCCTCCATAAAGGTGCTGCGAGTGACGTCGGCCCGGCAGTGCTCGATGCGCTCAAAAACGGTGCAAGTGCCGTATGGCCTGGCTGCGACCTCTGGCCTGAGGTCCCGCAGGAAAATATGGATGCATTAATGAAGGCGCTGAAAAACGTGCAGAAATAAGGCGGGAACGGCCGAAGTCATGAAGATCATTCAAATTGCAGGATATCTCGGCTCCGGGAAGACCACCCTCATCATTGCGCTGAGCAGGAAGGTGGCTGAGGCCGGCATGAAGGTTGCAATCCTGGTTAATGACGTAGGAGCTGTGCCGGTTGACGGAAGGGTAATAGAAGAATACGGCCTGACGGTAAAAGACATCGGCGGCGGATGCATCTGCTGCCAGGTGGCCGGGACCATGATCAGGACGCTTGAGACGCTTGCCAAAGGGCCAAACCCGGACATAGTTATCATCGAGCCGACGGGCATTGCAGTGCCTGAGTCGATCCGCCAGACCGTGATGCTGAATGCGGAAAAAACCGGCGCAGTGTCAGGGCCTGCGATCGTTCTTTTCGATACCACGCGCACTGAAAAGCTCCTCACGTACGACACCCTGAAGCGTCTGGTAACAACCCAGATAAGGGATGCAGATATTGTCGCCCTGAGCAAGATCGACCTGTCTTCGTCCGATGCGGCAGCTCATGCGGAAAAGGCTGTCCGTGAGCTGAATCAGACCGCAGAGGTCATCCGGCTTTCGACCGTGACAGGGGAAGGGCTCTCTGTCCTGGCTGACCGGATACGGGGAGTAAGGGTGCAGGCATGACCGGATTTATGGAGTTGAACAGCAGCAGAAATCCCGTGCATGACGACATCAACAGCCATGGCATGCGCTGTCTGGTGACCGCTGCCGGATCGGTCAGCGCAGTTGACCTGAGGCGATTCGCTGCAGAGTTGATGGCCGCAATCGCATCAGCATGCGTCACTGCCGGAGCAAAGGACGTGAGCCATGTGAAGGCGTTCATCGAATATGGAGCAGGGTTTCTTCATGCCGATATTGTCGGAGATCAGGGCGACGTAAAAGTCGAAGGAAGGGACGGCGAACCAACAGAGAGATTCAGCCTTGTGGTGAATTCGGTCATCTACGGATTAAGCGCCAATGCCGTGAAAGACGTCACGGAATCGACGATCAATACAACAGTCGGCAAGTTCGGGTTCGTGAGAACTTCTGCAGAGAAGTGACCGCACAAGAGAAAGAAGGAGAAGAAAATATCATGAAAGAGACGATGATAAAACCGGCCCATGAAGCGAATATGCAGGATTACCGGATCGAAAGCGAGCCTTTTTATCTGCCGATTCAGGATGAAGTAGAACTGTTCTGAATAGCGTATGAGAACAGGCTTCCGCTCATGCTCAAGGGGCCTACCGGCTGTGGAAAGACACGATTTCTCTCGTACATGGCATACAAAACCGGACTTCCGCTCATTACCATTGCCTGTCACGAAGACCTCACTGCCAGTGATCTTGTCGGCCGGTATCTCCTCGACGGCGGCACCACTCGCTGGCAGGATGGACCCTTAAGCCTTGCGGTTCGTCACGGCGGGATCTGTTACCTTGACGAGGTGGTAGAGGCAAGGAAAGATACGACGGTCGTGATCCATCCTCTTACGGACGACCGGCGGGTCCTGCCTCTCGAAAAGAGGGGCCAGATCCTCGAAGCCTCTGATACCTTCATGCTGGTCATCTCCTATAATCCAGGGTACCAGACTGTTCTCAAAGACCTCAAGCAGAGTACAAAACAGCGCTTTATCACTCTTGACTTTGACTATCCTTCGGCGACATTGGAAGAGGAGATCATTGTGCATGAGAGCGGGGTGGACCGCAAGACCGCAGCAGATCTCAGGAAGATAGCAGAGAAGATCAGGGGGCTGAAAGACCGGGGGCTTGATGAAGGGGTGAGCACGAGACTGCTTATTTATGCAGGTGTGCTGATCAAACGGGGCGTTGAGCCGAGGCGTGCCTGTGAGGTCGCCATGATAAAGCCTATTACGGATGATTTCGAGATCCAGAAGATCCTGCAGGAACTTGTTGCCGCGGTGCACTGATGACGGTTCTCTCTGAAAGACAGACCGTTCAGGAGATAGCGGCGTCAGTCGCGGAAAAGCTCGGCAGCGCTGAGCCTGTTTCCGAAGCGGTCAGCAGTCTCGCCGGTATTCTGGATGAGGAAGGGATGAAGCACTATCTCCTGATTGTGGATTCCTTCAGCTCGCTCGACCGGTCGCTGGCGTCTTTTTTCCTGAGCTCCGGCAGGACTATGCTGGAACCGCTCAGTGATCAGGAAGCAAGGAAAGATGTTCTTGCCCTGCTGCTTCAGATGGGACGGTCAAAATGGAGCGTTGTACAAGCGGCATATCCGAAGCTTCCGCTTTTTGAGAGCTATCCGGCATTGATCCTGGAGTGGCTTCAGACGGCCGGCACCCTGGCGGATATCGATCAGGATGTTGCTCTGCAGTATCTTGAAGCGAGTATTCCGGTCATAAAATCGATTGGTGCAGGACAGTTTACTGCCTGGACCTCTTTCGGAGAAGAGATCGCCAGACTTTCATGGAAAACGGCAAAGGAATACTTCAAGTCAAGCCCTGAGGTCTTTAAAAGGATCGACGCATCTGATCTTGAGCGATGGGCAAGATTAGGGATATATCTCCTTGAGAAAAGCCCAAAGGTCAAGGCGGGATACAACGCTCACAGCATGCTTGCTGCCGGGGCTGCGGCAGGTAAATCAAAGAAGATCGATCTTGCGCTTCAATATTTCAAGTCTGCTCCCCAGATCCTTGCCCGGCTTTCGATGAATGACCTTGAGGAATGGGTGGCAAAGGGGCTTGAAGCAACAGATGTGCAGAAGGACAGGGGTGCGTCGTATTTTTCACTCCAAACCGGGTCGAGCAGGAATGCTGTTGAAGGGTTGGTGAAGGGCCTGGAGCTGAAAGATATCCATACGGTCCTTCGTGCATATGCAGAGGCGCTCGCCGGGAAAAAACTGATGCTGCGTTCGTCCTCGATCTTCTATAAGAACCTCCCCGGACTGAGCAGGTTCTTCTCTGTTACCGACGGCGAACGTATTTTTCTGCCGTCGCGCATAGAGGTCTTTTCCGACGAGGAGCTGAACTTTAAGACATACAAATGGATACTTACCCATGAACTGGGACATCTGCTCCATGGCACGTTCAACATCGGGAAGAAAGACCTTGCGTGTCTGGCGGGGCAGAAAAATCCGAATCAGGCCTTCAAGATCTTTGAATTCCTTGAGGACGAACGCGTTGACTATCTTCTTGGACTCAGTTATCCGGGGCTTGAAAAGGACCGGCGAACTATCATGGACGCATTTCTATCCAGGACGCATGCAACGGGAGAGGTGAAAAGGTCTGTCTTCGAGTCCCTGAGCTTCCGGATATCAGATGCGATGGACGGCTCCGACAGTCTTTGCAGGCTCATGCCGCTTCTGAAAGAGGCCCTTGCCCAGGTGTTAAGACCCGACTGCACCGTCAGGGATGCGCTCGATCTGGCAGTCCGTCTCTACGCGTCATTAAACGGCGAAGCATCCTGTGAGGTCTGCGAAAACCGGGAATCCCCGGACCGGCTCTTTTATCGCGGGATCATTGACTATGATCTTGTCGATGATGCGTCTTCCGGTACATCGAGGCTCGTTCTTGACATGGTTGAGCGTTTCAACGAAAAGAAAGCCGAGATAGCTCCGGAGACGGTGGCAGAAGCACTGAGACGGATCGAAGAGGCTGAGATCATAGACTCTGAGGAGCTCCTCTGGCAGGTCGAAGACAGTGAACGACTCGCAGAACTGTTTGAACAGGTCCAGAATGTCATAGCAGAGATGGAGGCAGAAAAGCGGTTTCGCAGGTCGGTCTATTATGACGAGTGGGACATGAAGCTTGGCGACTACCGCAAAGACTGGTGCCGGGTGAGGGAGATGGACATGCCCGAGACATCGCCTGCTTTTTATCAAAAGACGATTACCGACAATTACGGGCTGGTGAGCCTGCTCAGACGGCACTTCAGCCTTTTGAGGCCAGACCGCATCAAGCGCTACTTCAGGGAAGAGCGGGGAGACGATATTGATCTGGACGCGGTCATCGAGGCCCTGGTCGAACGGCATGCAGGGATAACCCCCTCTGACCGCGTTTATATCAGAAGGGAAAAGAACCTTCGCGATGTATCGGTCGCATTCCTGCTGGACATGAGCTATTCCACCGGCGACGAACTCCCCTCAGGCAAGCGGATCATCGACATCGAGCGGGAGGGGATGGTGCTGATGGCAGAGGCCCTCGAGAGTATCGGCGACCAGTGGGCGGTGTATGGCTTTTCCTCGAATTACCGCGACAAGGTGGATTTTTTCGTTGTCCATGATTTTGACGAACCCTTCGGCGTTGCGGCAAAAATGCGTTTTGAAAGCATCAGGCCCATTGCCCAGACGCGGCTCGGCGCTGCGATCAGGCATGCAAACCGGCTGCTCGCCAGACGTCCTTCACGCATCCGGCTGCTTATCCTTCTCTCTGACGGCCGGCCGTATGACATTGATTACGGCGACTCGGATTATGCCGTTGAGGATACCAGAAGGGCCTTGTGGGAGGGCAGGCGCAAAGGGGTCAATTCTTTCTGCATCACCGTGGACAAAAAAAGTCGTGACTATCTGCCGTATATGTATGGTGAGGCG
The DNA here is from genome assembly GCA_016214855.1 of Nitrospirota bacterium. Lineage (NCBI taxonomy): Bacteria > Pseudomonadati > Nitrospirota > Nitrospirota bacterium. The sequence continues at coordinate 151,554 of JACRMT010000007.1, forward strand.
AATTATACGCTTATCGATAATATCGAGACATTGCCGGCGAGACTGCCGCTGATCTATAAACGACTCACAACATAGGGAAAGGAGAAGATCATGGAACGTTGTTATCAATGTGGAGGTCCGGCGGTATTTATCTGCCCGGACTGCAGCTCAAAGGTCTGCAAGGACCATATGGAGCTCCGGTATGCCGGACCGGACAGAGGGTTTAAATCCCGCTATATGTGCCCTGTCTGCTGGAAGGTGAAGCGGGTCATGCTGGAGCAGAATATGGTCAACGCGATCCAGCATAAACCGAAGGTCTTTGTCTTCGGCGGAAGAAAGACAGGGGTGTAGGAGAAGGCCATGAAAGCGCCGGGCAGAAAGAACACGCCGGACTACCGGAAGAGATTGGCAGGGCTCGAGGCATTTGCCCTTGAAAAGGGGGCCTATCGCGCCAGGGTCTTCCCCTCAAAGGATGTAGCGGTTGACGAGCGGGTGCGGATGAAATGCCAGATACCGCTCTGTCCGCACTACGGCAGGACGCTCACCTGTCCGCCCAACGTGCCGACGGTCGATGAGTTCAGGAGAGCGCTCGGAAACTACCGGAAGGCGCTCCTGGTCCAGACACGCAGTTCATTGAGCGGGGAGATCGATTCGTACGACAAGGAAGAGGTAAAGAGGTTTTTCATGAACCCGTCTAAAACAGCGCAAGCCAAAGGAGGTGAAGGGGGAGGAGCTCAGGACGATTTCAGCAACGTGAAGATCGCTGCGGTACGGCTGCATAAGCTGGTAAACGAGGTGGAAAGTAAGGCAATGTCGCTCGGATTCCCGTATGCGCTTGGGCTTATCGGCGGCGAATGTATGCTCTGTCCGGCCTGCGTAGGACCCTGCTCAGCGGAAGGGTGCCGACGGCCGTTTGAGGCCAGGCCATCGATGGAAGGCGTCGGCATTGATGTTCTGCAGACCTGTGTCAGGGCAGGACTTCCGTTTGAGATGCCGCCAAAAACAGAGATCGTCTGGTCAGGCCTGCTGTTGATCGATTAGAGAGTGCATCGTCTTGTGTCATCAAGGCGATACGGATGCATAACTTAACAAGGAGGTTTTGGAAATGGATCAAATGAACGGACTTGAAAGAGTAGCAACGGCACTGCAGTTTAAAGAGGCGGACCGGGTCCCTACGGCTCCCCTGGTATGCGGTGCATCACACCGTGTGGCAGGAATAAGCTACGGCGAATGGTCATCAGGAGATTACGTGGATGACATGGTGCGCGGCCATCTTGATGCGTTGAAACTGCTTGGCCACGACGGTGTTGTCGCGCTGGTGGACCTCTCCGTAGAGGCGGCTGACTTCGGCCAGGAGGTTTTTTTCCCGGAGATGAACACGGCGTATCCGAACTATGATAATCCCTATATCAAGACGATCGACGACTATAAGAAGATCCAGAAGATCAATCCCCGGAAGTCGAAGAGGATGAAGAGTGTCATTGACATGATCGCCGGCATCTCCAAGGAGGTCGGCAAGACCCACGCTATCGTGGGGTTTGTGTATGGCTCACTCGGCGTCCTGAGCATGATGAGAGGTGCGGAAAACTTCTTTATGGACCTGATCGAGAATCCGGATGCAGTACTGCCGGCCCTTCAGGCAATGGACGACACGCTCCTTGATTATGCAATGGCACAGGCCGAAGCAGGTGCCCATGCAGTCTGCTATGACCACCTGTATTGCTCGCAGAGCATCCTGAGCAAGGAGCTCTGGGAAAAGTTCGAAGGCCCGTCGATCAAGCGGCTTTGCGATGCGATCCGTGAGAAGGGGTGCCTGGTCGCACTGCATAACTGCGGCAACGGCATCTACTTTGACATGTCGCAGAAGTGGGCAAACCCGCATGCGATCTCCCATGCCTATGTTGCGGACGATGTGGACAGCTGGGAAGAACACAAGGCAAAGTGGGGCGGCAAGATCGCCACGATCGGATGGATCCCTCCCGGTCCGGTAGCGATGCTCGGCACGCCTGAAGAGATCGAGGAAGAGTGCAAGGCAGAGATAGAAATATTCGCCAAGGGCGGCGGCTTTATCCTTTCAACAGGCTGCGAATATCCGCCGAATGCTCCGCTCCTCAATGCCCGCAGGATCGTCGAGGCAGGCAAGAAGTACGGCGTGTACAAGAAATAGCGAATCAGGCAATTCATAAAAAATAAGGAGGCCAAAAATGGCAACAAAAGAAAAAGAACAGGAATTGATCAAGAGGTTACAGGATGCGATCATTAATTATAAGGTCGCCGATGCCAGGAAGATCGCTGAAGAAGCAGTAGCTGCAGGCGCCGATGCATATACCGTGACTATGGAGGGCCTTGCCGGTGGCATGGAGGTCGTCAGCGAGAAGTTCGACAGTCATGAATATTTTGTCCCTGAGACACTCCTCTGCGCAAAGGCTCTTTATGCGGCCCTTGATGTGCTGAAGCCCCATATCAAGCTGCAGGCAGGCGGCGTTGCCAAAGGGCAGGTCGTGCTCGGCGTTATGCAGGGAGATGTGCATGACCTTGGCAAGAACATCATCAAGGCCATCTTTGAGGCCTCGGGCTGGACGGTCCATGACCTTGGGAGAGACGTGCCGCTGAAGAGATTCGTGGAAGAGCAGCTGAAGACCGATTCTGATATCGTGATGCTCTCTGCCATGATGACAACATCCATGGTCGGCATCAAAAAACTGATCCCGATGATCAAGGAGAAGAACCCGAAGGTGAAGATCATGATCGGAGGCGCTCCCATTACCGAGAAGACGGTTGAGGAATACGGAGCGGATATAACGGCTGATAATGCGCCGAACGCGCTGAAGGAAGCGATGAAGATGCTCGAGACCCTGAGGAAAGGAAAAGCCGCATAGTATTGCCTTTCATCCTCTTCTGCCTCTCTGTCGTTACCGGCAGCAGGGCGGAAGGGGGTGAGAGCGGTACCCGGGCGGCAGGGGCACGTGCCCAAAAAGGAGAAGGTAACTGATATGGATCATACAATTATTTTTCAACCATCCGGCAGACGCGGCCTGGTGCCGGAGGGGACCACGATCCTCGATGCTTCCAGAAAATTGGGTGTTGACATCGAAGCAGTCTGTGGTGAGCTGGTCGTCTGCGGCAAGTGCCGGGTCAAGATCATGGAAGGCAAATTCCAGAAGGAAGACATCACCTCTTCGATGAAGCATCTCAGCAGCCTTGATGAGAAGGAAAACAAGGTCCTCGAACGCAAGGACGCCGAGGAGCATGTCCGCCTTGCCTGCTGTACAAAGATCTACGGCGATGTGCTCGTGTTTGTCCCTGAGGCAAGCAGGACCGGCAAGCAGGTTGTCAGCAAGGCAGCCGGCAAGATCAAGGTCAAGCTGAAACCTGCAGTCAGGAAATATTATCTGGAACTGCCTGAGCCTAACCTTGACGATCCGCTCGGCGATTTCGAGCGCGTAGAGAGCGAGCTGTACCGGAAGAACCCGAAAATGAAGAAGCTCTCCATAGACTATCGGGCACTCCAGAAGCTCCCGGACGTATTAAGGAAAAGCGACTGGAAGATAACGGTCACCGTCTGGAATGACCTCGAGATCATTCGGGTTGAACCGGGGAAGGTCGGGACCAGTATCGGGCTTGCGGTTGATATCGGTACAACATCGGTTGCCGGATATCTGACAGACCTTAATACGGGTGACGTGCTGGCAACTGAGTCCATGATGAACCCCCAGGTTCGCTATGGCGAAGACGTTATGTCCCGGATCTCCTACTGCATGTTCAATGAGGAGACAGGGTTGAAAGAGCTGCAGGATACGATAATCGAGGGACTCAACACGATTGCGAAACAGGCGACGCATAAGGCCGGATTCTCGACAGATGACATAAGTGAAATGACCCTTGTCTGCAATACGGCCATGCACCATATCCTCCTCGGCATCAACCCCGAATACATGGGGGTAGCGCCTTTTACGCCGGCATTGCACCACTCCGTGGATATAAAAGCAGAGCGTCTCGGCATCCATATACTGCCTGCAGGCAATATCCATGTCCTGCCTATTGAAGCAGGCTTTGTCGGAGCGGACAACGTCGGTTGTCTTATTGCAGACAAGCCGCACAAGAGAAAGGAGATGACGCTTCTTATCGACATCGGGACCAACGGCGAGCTTGTGCTCGGCAATAGGGATAAGCTCATTTCCTGTTCCTGTGCAACAGGCCCTGCACTTGAAGGAGCGCAGATCGAATTCGGCATGCGTGCGGCGCCGGGTGCGATCGAGCGCGTGAAGATAGATCCCGGGACCCTGGAGGCCACATATAAGGTCATCGGCAGCAGCCGCTGGAGCGACGGCGAGGTGAATATGCAGGCCAAGGGCATCTGCGGGTCAGCAATAATCGATGTTATAGCCGAGATGTTCAGGGCTCGTATCCTCAAGAAGAACGGGCAGATTGACCATGATCATTCTTCAAAAAGGATACGCAAGAACGATAAAGGACTCAGCGAATACGTTCTGGCCTGGAAACACGAGACGGCAATCGATGCAGACATTGTCGTCAATCAGAAAGATGTCCGGGCTATCCAGCTTGCAAAGGGCGCCCTGTACTCCGGCTGCCTGATCATGCTCCGCAAGCTTGGCATCAAGCAATTCGATCGTCTTGCCGTGGCCGGGGCCTTTGGCAGCCATATCGATAAGGTAGCAGCCATGGTGATCGGGATGTTCCCTGACTGCGACCTCAAACATGTCGAATACATCGGGAATGCGGCAGGAGATGGGGCCCGCATAGCACTTCTCAGCACCGATGAGCGCAAAGAGGCCAATGTCATCGCCCGAAAAGTCGAGTATGTGGAGTTGGCCCTTGAGGACGATTTCAACGACCGGTTCGGCGAGGCGATGCAGTTCCCTCATATGTTCGATGAATTTCCCCATCTTGAAGGGATACTGCCCAAGGAGATGCAGAAGGTCGGCTAACAATAAACCGTATGGGTTCAGCAAAGGCCCGTCAAAGAAGGAGGAGCGTATGAAGATAACGTACATTGGGGAAACCAGAGCAACGCAGACCGTGGACGGCAAAGACGTCAAACTTGAAAAGGGCATGCAGCTCGAATGTATGGAAAAGGAATATCACTCCGCAACGACCGTAAGGGCAGTGCTTGCTTCAGGCGATCATGTCAAGGTGAAGAGGTCCGAGGTCAAGAAAGTCTGACCAGATAAAACATGCAGTACCCGCAGCATGAGAACCGGCTGTCCCGGAGTCCGGAGCAGCCGGTTGTTTTCTCGAGAAAGCCTTGTTTGACGCGCTTTTACCCTGCATGATAAGATATTTCCATGCCAGTCTTCAGCTACGAAGCTATTGATTCTTCCGGGAAAAAAGTAAAGGAAACGATCTCTTCCTCAGACGAAGATACCCTTAAATCAACCCTCAGGGGCATGGGGCTTGTGCCTCTCAGTATCAAGGTGAGCGAGACAAGGGAGATCTCCCTGTTCCAGAGGATAACAAATGAGGATATCCTGATCTTTACCCAGGAACTCGGCAACCTGCTTGAATCAGGACTCCCCATAGACAGGGCGCTGTATGTGCTTTCAGAGCATTCCGAGAAGAAGGCGCTGTGCGCGATCATCAAGGAGGTCTATATTGACATCCAGAGAGGCAACACGCTCTCGAATGCCATGGCCAAGCACAAAATATTTCCGCGGCTCTATATCAACATGATCAAGGCAGGCGAGTCAGGCGGGATCCTCGAGGTTGTTATCAAGCGGTTGGTGGTATTTCTTGAAACAAGCATCAATTTTAAAAAAGAGATCACCTCAGCCCTTATCTATCCTATTCTCCTTACCGTTGTGGGCGGTCTGGCAGTGGCAGTGCTGATGCTCTATGTTATTCCGAACTTTGCAAAGATATTCTCTGATATGGGCCAGACACTTCCCCTGCCGACACTGATCCTTATGAAGGTGAGCAGCCTGTTTGCGGCGTACTGGTGGCTGTTTTTGGGCGGGACGGTTGCTGTCATCTTTCTGATCCGCGGCTATGCAAGGACTGCTGAAGGCAAGAGTTATATCGACGGTCTCAAGCTGAAACTGCCGGTACTGAAAAAGCTGAGCATGAAATTCATCATTGCAAGATTTTCGAGAACCTTCGGTACGCTCCTGCAGAGCGGCGTGCCGATTCTTGAGGCCATACGGGTCTCACGGGATGTGGTAGACAATGACGTTGTTGCAAAGAAGCTTATTGTGCTCGAAGAGGGCGTAAGCAAAGGCAAGGGCATATCCGTACCTTTGAGAGAGAGCGGTGTTTTCCCTGCCATCTTTAACCAGATGGTATCGGTTGGTGAAGAGGCAGGAAGGCTTGAGGAGACCTTTCTCCTGATCGCAGACAGGTTTGAGGCCGACACCAGGAACCTTATCAAACGGTTTGTGAGCCTCTTTGAACCCCTGCTCATCCTGCTTATGGGCATCGTGGTAGGCCTGATCGTCATTTCAATGCTTATGGGCATCTTCAGTATCAATGAGATACCAATATAGAGAGAATGCAGTACAGAGAAGTCAGAAGCCAAAATACAGAAACGCAGGAGGATGTTATGAATTATAGAAAAGAACAGGGTCGTGTCAGAAACAGAAGAGGTTTTACGCTTATTGAACTGCTGGTCGTTATGGTTATCCTTGGAATGCTGGCAGCGCTGGTTGGCCCCCAGATATTCGGCAAGGTCGGGAAAGGCAAGCAGTCTGCTGCCAGGACCCAGATAGAGATGCTGGGCCAGGCCCTTGACAGTTACCGGCTTGATGTTGGCAGGTACCCGACCACGTCAGAAGGGCTGAATGCCCTGTCCGCGAATTCCGGGACACAGGGATGGAGCGGTCCCTATCTCAAAAAAGCGGTGCCGAACGATCCCTGGCAAAAACCTTATCAGTACCAGTCACCTGGGTCGCACGGGGACTATGACCTGTATTCCTATGGCGCTGATGGTGCTGCAGGCGGAGAAGGTGAGAATAAAGACGTCAACAGCTGGGAATAAGAGAGGGTTCACGCTCCTTGAACTTCTTGTTGTTCTCTTTATTGTCGGTATAATAGTATCCATTGTTGCTGTTTCTGTCGGAAGCCTTCGCGACAAGGCACTCTTTACGGAAGAGGCACGCAGGATCTATCTCACGGCAAAGCATGCCCGGGAGGCAGCCATTATCGACAGAACAGAGGTTGCTTTCCGTCTTAACGAAGAGACGAACACCTACTGGCTGGATTACCCGGCCTCAAAACCGTCAGAGAACCACGCTGTCCCAAAAAAATTTACCATAACCGGGACAGATATCTTCTTTTTCCCCAAGGGGAACAGCTCTGGCGGCCTGATAGAAATACAGAATGAAAAAGGGCAGAAATATGCGATTGAGGTCAATAAGGTCCTCGGCACTCCTTCGATCAAACGGCTTTAGTTTGATGGAGGTCATGGTCGCTCTTGCGATCATGGCTGTTGCGGTTGTTGCCATGTTTCAGCTTTATTCCCGCGCACTCCGTTCAACAAAGCAGGCTGAGGACTATACCCGGGCGATCTTCTATGGCCGCTCAATGCTCGATGAGGCCTATAGTGTCCCGGATCCTTCTGAAATATCAGGGTCAAAGGAGTACGAGAAATACTACACGGTCACCCGACAGGCTGTGATCAGATCAGAATCTGAGGACACGAAGGCTAAGCTCTATGAGATCATGGTGACCGTCACCTGGCCGCCTTCCGGAAACCTGACGATGAAAGGACTCCGCTCTGTCTATGCGCCTGAAGAATAACCGGGGATTTACGCTTCTTGAACTGCTGATCGCGATAACGCTCTCGATCCTGCTCCTAGCTGTTCTTGGTGCTGCCATGAGGCTCGGCCACAAGTCACAGGAAAAAGGCACAGAGCGGGGCGAAGTGACGCAGAAGATGCGCATCCTTGAAGACAGGATCGCATGGCTCATCAGGGGTGCCTATCCCTATTATGTGAAGAAGACTGACGAAAAGAAGATCTTCTTTGAGGGCAAGTCTGACAGGGCAGGCTTTGTGACGTCCAGCATTGACGTTCATGGCACAGGGCCGGAAGATCTTGCAGGATTGAAATGGGTCTCGATCTTTGTGGACAGCGAAGGTTTGAAGATCAGGGAAAAGGTCTTTTTCCTGGAAGATGTTTTTGAGGACAGAAACGGTAAGGTATATCTGCTTGACCCGGAGGTCAGAAAAATAGAGTTTGAGTTCTTCGAGATCAAGGAAGGAGAAAAACAGGGCAACTGGATCACTGAATGGGATCCGGAAGACAAAGAGACGATACCCTTAGCAGTTAAGGTAAAGATGACCCTTCAACGGAACGACCAGAAGCTCGAGTTCCCCGAAATGATCGTGAAGACCGCAGCTCAGCGGAAGCCAACCGGCTCGCGCTGAAATTACCTGATCTTTGCCCCTTCTTAGCGTCCTTAACGTCCTTCATAGGCCTTGAACAGGAAGATTTTTTCTGAGTATTTGATGCCCATCTGACACATATATGCGCCGCACAGTAGTGTGTCAAGGCGCATTTGCCCCTGAATTATCTCGTATTCTCAAAAATTCTCAAAATCATAGCCTCCTTAATTTATAAGTATATAAGCATGATGAGGAGGATTTCATGAACCTTATTTCATTCTGGCACGTATCTTGTTAATATGCTCTTATGCTTGGCAAAAGGAAATTGCGATGAAAGAAAAATGTGACAAGACAAAGTGCCCTTTCCTGAACAGTCCCTTTCCTGACTGCTACTGTTCCCAGCTGACCAGCCAGGCCACGGACAAGGTGATCAAATACTGCGTTGGCACTTATGAGGAATGTGATATTTACCGGCAGCATCTTGATACATGAAGAAGGACTTATGTCTGTTGAAGGGCACTTAGATCAGACAGCTGACTGTATTAATGTTGAATAACAATAAGGAGAAGATTACGATGAAGAGTCTAACTGTGAGATTGGGTAGCAGGCAGATCGGTTATCTGCAGAACGCACTGAAGTGTGCGGTTATGCTCACCTTGATGATAGGTCTGTTTCTCGTTTCAGATACCCAGGCCTTCACCCTCAATGTTGAGGGGTGCGACGCCGCTAACGTCTGCACCCCCCTTCCGGGAGGCTTCCGTTATCTGGTGGAGGAGGATAATACTACCTTGACCATCCCGCAGACAGTGCAGATCAACCCTCCGAGTGCTACCCTTGCCATCCACAAAAGCCACGCGCCGGTCGTGACATCAGGGGCATCGGCCGGATCCTCCGCAACAGTTACTGTGCCGGCAGGAAAGAGGTACTTCATCACCGTGCTCCCTGACGCTGGTTATGCCCTGGGCGGCGCCCCAAACTCTGCTATCGGTGCTGGGGGATCACTCGTTTTCAAGGATCCTGTGACCGTAAGGGTGAACCAACATCCTTTGCCGACTGCCCAGGTCACCATCTTTGCCCATATTGATCATAACCCGATAAATAATACCTGGGATCAATACGACGGCGGCCTCAGCGGCGCGGCTATCCCTACCCCAACCCCGTTAAACGGCGGCCTCGGACGCGCCACGGTAACCATTTACGATGCCGCAGGCCAGGTCATGTTTGATATCAACGGCAATCCACTTGGGACCATGTATGACGCTGGCGGTAATGTGATCGCCATGGGGACCGGTGTTGTAACCACTATGACGGCGGCCGATGTCAACAACCCTCTCAAGAACCCCTATAACCTCAAGATCGGGGAAGCGCTGATCAAATACATTTCTCCCAACAAGTACGGCGTCAAGGTTGTGCCCCCACAGTTTGACGACAGCGGTAACCCGATCAGCTGGGTGCAGACCTCCACGATTGAGGGGACGCAGGTCATAGATGCCTGGGTCAAGGCAAACGAACCCCGGCAGTTTATAGAAGGGTTTGGCCAGGGCTTTAATCATGTTGCCTTCGGCTTTGTCAAGGTGAGCCCCGCGTCTGAATCAGTGATCGCCGGCCAGTCGGTTAAGGTGCTTCCCTGGAACATCACCAATTCAGCGGACCCTGACTATGTAAACCGTGCCGGTTTCACCGGGTCTATCCAGGGGACCGTGCGTCTTAACCACTTTTCCCGGCCTCCGAGTCTGCAAGGATACTTCCCTGGCCCTCCGGTTGCGGAATGCTGGGTAGGTCTGAACAATCCTGTGGCAACGCCCGGACTGCAGCCTTCCGGACTGTACGCTGCTCCCTGTAACCCTGCCACCGGCGAGTTTGTTATCAACAATGTGCCGCCCGGCACGTACCAGCTGGTCTATTGGGATAAGCCTCTTGATTTTCTTTTCGGGTTCAATACGGTCACGGTCCCGGCCGGAACAGGAGGGACAGGAGAGGCCGTGAACCTCGGCAATGTCCTGGCCTACCGCTGGTTTGGCACCCTTGAGGGCAGCGTCTTCCATGACGTGAATGAGAACGGTTTCCGTGATGCCGGTGAGACCGGCATCGCGAGCCAGAACATCAACCTCCGCTTCCGTGATGGATCGATGTATCAGACAACGCCGACGGACGTGAACGGAGAATATGAGCTCGCCGAGGTCTTCCCCTTCTTTAATTGGCTCGTTGCGGAAGTGGATTTTGCCCGCTTCAAGGCCACGGGTATGACCACTGCTATTGATTACGGCGGGCAGATTACCTCATCGGCATGGCCGGCAAACGGAAACAAGGCGCTCCAGCCGCAGAATCCGTCTGATCCGTTTAACATTTATCAGACAACCGATTACAGGACTGAAACCGGCCCTGTACTGCTTGAGGCGATACAACTTTTTCTCGGCCAGACCAACCTGATCGACTTTGGTAAGACGACCTATAGCCCCGGCGAAAACGGCGGCATCGCAGGTATCGTCTACTATTCCGTGACCCGCGCTGAAAATGAGCCCCGCTTCGGGGCTGCTGAAACCTGGGAGCCTGGTATCCCACGGGTGCAGGTCTGTCTTTATCAGGACAACCTGACCAACGCAACCGGGGCGACGGTGCCGGACGGTATTATCGATGACATAAACGGCATTCCCGGTGTGCAACTCTGCGACGTGGACAACTATCCCTTTGGCTGGGCCGAGGGTACGGCTCCGAGAGGGCCTGAAGATGTGATCCGAAGCGGGGACGGCATTACCTTCAGCCTTGGTGATGCGTTACAGGCAACTTCTACTGATAGTTGGGATGACAACAATCCCAGTCGCTGCATACAGGACCGGCCGATTATTCACGGTATTCAGATCCCCGAGTGTGCAGACGGCTTCGGGACCTGGAACCAGGTGCGGCCGGGCGTTTTTGACGGCGGCTATGCCTTCGGGTCTCCTGTCGGCGATCCGGACCTGGCTGCAGGCACGTACATCGTTGAAGCAGTTATGCCGGACCACTATGGGATCGTGAAGGAAGAGGACAAGAACGTTGATTTCGGCGAAACGTTCACGGTAAGCCGGCAGCCCCTGGCAACGCAGCTCCTGCCGCCGGTCTGCGTCGGCACGGTAGATAACGGCCAACCGCTGCATATCGTTCCGAACGAACTGGCGCTTTTCCCTGGCGTTCCGATCGATCCGCCGCTGGCAGGCTCAACAACGCCGCTCTGTAACATGAAGCAGGTAACGGTAAGGCAGGCGCAGAATTCGGCTGCTGATTTTCAGTTTATAACCGAGGTTCCCAAAGCTGCCCGTGTCATCGGTTTTGTGCTGAACGACCTGACAGCCGAGTTTAATGCCGGCAGTCCTGTCTTTGGCGAGAAACTGGCTGCCAAATGGATACCAGTCTCTTTCAAGGACTGGACAGGGAAAGAGATTACCAGGGTCTACTCCGATGAGTTTGGCACGTACAACGCCCTGCTGCCATCGACCTACTCGGTCAACATACCCTGTCCGACCGGTGTTTCTCCAAGCATGATTACCCTGGTTCTGAACGATCCGAACCTGCCTGATGGGACCCTGGACCCGTACTATGACCCGACTTATGTCATAGCCCCCTGGACCCTCAATTACATGCCAGGGAAAACGACCTACGTGGATACGCCGATCGTGCCGATAAGGGCTTTTGCAGCCATGGGTGCGGGTTTCTCCACTGCCCCGGCAGACGGAACTCCGGTGATCAGATCACTTGACGGCCCTGGTACCGGGATAGCGCCGCTTATCTGCACCAACACCGATCCGTTGCCGACTACCGTCACCATTACTTCGCTCGGTCCGACGGTTGTCATCGATCCTGCCACTGGCACCAATGTCACCCGCGACTACGGCTTCGGCGCGACCCAGGGGAGCGTAACCCTGAACGGTACAGCCCTGTCGATCGTGAGCTGGAGCGCCGGCACTATCGTTGCCACAGTTCCTGCGGGTGCCACTACCGGAACTATCATGGTTACCAGGGGGGGCGCTGGCGGGCTGACCACCGAGATCGGTGTAACCCTGACCATCACCGATTGCGCAACGACTGGCGTCCGCAACGTTCCGAGTGCTTACCCGACCATACAGTCGGCAATTAATGCAGCTTCCGCGGGCGACCTGATCCTTGTAGCCCCGGGGACATACTATGAAAACGTTATCATGTACAAACCGGTGCATCTCCAGGGCGCAGGTGCGGGAGCCACGTTCATCAACGCTAACCCCAACCCGCTCGAACGGCTGCAGGCCTTCCATGCCTTTCTGGATGCGTTGGGTGCCAGGGATTTCGCGGCCTACATGCAGGGTGATCCCTTCACGGTTGCCGAGGCGCCCGGAATCTTTGTCATAGGCGAGCTGATCTATCCAAATGGCACTGCCCTGAATCCGTTGCCTGGGACAAAGACCCTGAATCCGGGGAATTCCTTCAGCACCACCGGACAGGCTTCTATCGACGGCTTCACCATCTCCGGCAGTAAGGCAGGGGGTGGGATTTATGGGATCGCCGGTGCAAGCAACCTGACCATCAGCAACAACAATGTGACCAACAACCAGGGCAATCTGGCAGGCGGCATCGGCCTTGGCATCGTGGGCTTCGACTCCCAAAACGACAATGTAATCATTCGAAACAACAGAGTCCACAGCAATGGCGGCGTTGACGGAAGCGGCGGCATTGCCATGAACGAAGGTTCGGAAAACTACCTGGTAGAAAGCAATATAGTTATGGGCAATTTTAGCCGCTTTAACGGCGGCGGCATCGCCCATAACGGCTTCAGCCCCGGAAATAATATCATTCGCAAGAACAAGATCCTCTTCAACGAGGTGTTCTTTGGAGCCCTGTTGAACACGGCCGGAGACGGCGGAGGGATATTTGTCGGCGATACGGTGGCTGGTGCTGAAGGAACCGGCAACGTCACCATCGAGGCTAACCTGATTCAGGGAAACCTGACCGGGGCAGGCTCCGGGGCAGGCATCCGGGCCTTTGCGGTCAATGCGCAGGATGTGGCGGATTCCCCGGCCAATGACGCGAGCTGGTACCGGCTGAATATCGTCAATAACATTATCGTCAACAACGTTGCTGCTGTTGCGGGGGCCGGAATCTCGCTGCAGGATGTACTGCGGGTGAATATCGTAAACAACACCATTGCCAACAATGACAGCACGGCCACGGGTGTTCTTGCCTTCGCCGCAGGCGCAGCCAATTCGACGCCGCAGCCTTCAGGGGTCGTCTCGGGTGTCCACAGTTCAGCTCTGCTGGCCCTGATCACGCTTCCCGGGGAGCCGAACTACTCCAACCCGGTACTGTTGAATAATATCATCTGGCACAACCGCTCATTCTTTAATGACGCCAGTCTGAACGGCGGCGCCGGCGGATTGGCTCCAAACCCTGACGGACCGTACTGGGACCTGGCGGTCATCAATGCAGTCACCCCTCCGGCGCTTGATCCGGACTATTGCATCCTCTCTGCCCTGACAGGCGGACCGGGCGGGAAGAACTATAACGACGGCACCAACATCGCTGCTGATCCCGGTTTTGTCCTCAACTACTCAAATATTCTGCAGTCAGCATCAGTTATCGACGAGGGCGGGAACAGCATTAACGTTCTGTTCACACCGCTGGATCCTGCTGCCGGCAACTACCATATTACGCCGGCGTCTCCTGCAGTGAATACGGGGAACTCCGCAGGTGCCCCGACAACGGACTACGACGCTCAGGCCCGGCCCAACGGCCCGGCTCCGGACATTGGCGCGGATGAGGTATATGTAACAGCTCCGCCTCTGGTCATAACCACGACCAGTTTACCGGGTGGGGTTGTGGGCACAGCATATCCTGCAACGACCCTGACGGCAACAGGCGGCTTTGGTCCGAAGACCTGGTCTGTATCGGCTGGAGCGCTTCCTGGCGGCTTGACGCTGAGCGCAGCAGGAGTAATCACCGGTACGCCGACAGCACCGGGGACCTTTAACTTTACGGTGCAGGTAACAGACAGTAGCGGCACAGCAACAAAGCCTCTGAGCATTATTGTGACAGTGGGGCCGCTTACCATAACCACGACCAGTTTACCGGGTGGGGTTGTGGGCACAGCATACCCTGCAACGACCCTGACGGCAACAGGCGGCTTTGGTCCGAAGACCTGGTCCCTAGTAGCGGGCGGAGGCTTTGGGCAACCGAGCGGCGGACTTCCTGGCGGCTTGACGCTGAGCGCAGCAGGAGTAATTACCGGTACGCCGACAGCACCGGGGACCTTTAATTTCACGGTGCGGGTAACAGACAGCAGCGGCTCTGTAACAAAGTCCCTGAGTATTGTTGTGGCAGCGCCATAATTATGGTGAATGGATTACATGA
>JACRMT010000008.1 GCA_016214855.1 Nitrospirota bacterium
GCACCTCCGGAACTCTCAGTTCCAAAAGGATTGCCCATTCGTCGATTTGTATTCAAGTCGACACCACCAAAATAGTTGTAAAAAGCATTATCTGTCATATAGTTTTAAGTATTCAGCTGTCTCTTAACCGGACAGCAGTGATACCTCAGGAAAGAACATTAATCTGTCCGACCTGGCTGTTGTCCGCAAGCCTTATGCCGTCGCTCCCGATCTCGATAAGTCTTTTTTTGTACAGGCCGCCGATAGCTTTTTTGTAGGTTTTCTTGCTTACGCTGAACGTGCGGTAGATGAGCTCGGCCGGGCTCTTGTCCGTTATCGAAATAAATCCGCCCGCTGCTTTCAGCGCATCGATTATCCTGTCCGACAGATCAGCTACCTTCTCGTGCCCCGGCTTCTGAAGGCAGAGGTCTATCTTCCCGTCGTCCCGCACTTTTTTGATGAACCCGGGCAACTTCTGACCTTTTCTCAAGGGCTGAAAGATCTCGTTCTTGTACAAAACACCCCAGCAACAGTTGTTGATGATGGCCTTATACCCGAGCTCTGTCTGGCTGCAGATCAGAAGTTCCACCTCCTGGCCCGCCGTCAGGCTGACCGGCTCTTTATCAAGGAACCTGTTGATTTTGGAGGAAGCAGCGATACGGTTCGTTTTCTCGTCGCGGTACACATGCACGATATACGATCTGCCCTCTGCCATTTTTTCCTTCTGTTCGCCGAACGGCACGAGCAGATCTTTTTTCAGACCCCAGTCCAGAAAAGCGCCTACGGGTGTGATCGAAACGACCTTCAGTAAAGCAAACTCGCCGACCATGGCAAAGGGCCTTTTTGTGGTTGCAAGAAGCTGACCCTCGGAATCGTAAAAAATAAAAACATCGACCATGTCACCGGTATTACAGTCAGCGGACGAATAGCTGCGCGGCATGAACAGTTCTCCGAGCTCTTCTCCGTCAAGCAGGATGCCGTCATCGAATGTGTTGATAACCTTCAGTCTGTTGAATGTCCCTGTCTTTGTCATCTTAGTTATGGGTACCGGGCCGCATGGCGTCTGAGAGCGGGAAATGCGCGGCTGCGGGCAGAAAGTGAAAGCAGATGCCCGTGGCAGCCGCTTCTGTTATGACGGTCTGCAGAGAATTTCGAGTTGCTTCTGCAGCTCAGCCGGTGGAATATTATCAGGCAGTTTATTGTCTGACAGCGAAGCGGCATTGATCTTTTTTACGATGCCTTTTACCGCAAAACCGACTATTTCTTCAGGGGTCAGGCTGCCGGCGTTCTCAATGAGCAGCGGCTCTGTGTACCAATTCTCCCTGGTGGGGGCATTCCCTGCGCAGGCGATGTTGCAGTAATGTTCATTCGGCAGAGCGCCTTTGGCGTGTGCCAGGGTGCAGAGGTCGTATTTGACCAGCTGAAGCCCGCTTATGACAGGGTTTGAGCCGAGACCCAGCCGGCCCTGCAGCATCGGCATGAAGCGTGTGACATTGATGCCCGAGCAGTAGATCAGGACATCTTTATCATCTTTCCCGTCCGGGCGCACGATAAAATAGAAATAGTCATTCTTGTATTCATATCTTTTCATAGTGAAATATAATAAACTTTAGACAGATAAATCTCAACTCAGCAGTGTATCAGTGAGGGCATTCATGAGACATAACCGCATCGGCAAACAGGTTAAACCGGATAAGAGCGGCAGCGCCCGGTCTGTGGAAGAGATCGTAAGAGAGCTGAGACAGTCCGTCCGTCCATCAGGCGATTACCGTGAGCAGTCCCTTAAAATACACGGATTGATCTGCGCGAAATGCGGAAGAGAGTTTGAGGACAGGGACAGGCAGCTCCTGACGGTCCATCATCGGGATGGAAACCATAAGAACAATCCTCCTGACGGCTCCAACTGGGAAAATCTCTGCATATATTGTCATGAGGATGAGCACAGCAGGGGCCGGCTTGCAGATTATCTGAGGGCTGACGATGCCCGGCGGAAAGGGTCGTCATAAACATTCTGATTCGCATTGTCCCATATTACGGGAAAGGAGAAAGCTATGAGTATTCTGCCGGAAGGTGAACAGTTGCGAAAGGCTGTGAAATGGATATCCGACCAGAGGACCGAGCACCCAGGGATTGCCCTGTTCAGTCTGATAGAAATGGCCTCCCTGAAGTTCGACCTGACGCCGAAGGACGGCGAGTTTCTGATGCGTCATATTACTGAGCAGGACGCAGGATCGTAGGTCCCTGGCTGTGAGTTTCTTCATTGGCCGGCAGCGGTCCTCCGGGATTGTTTCTGTCATGAGGAGCAGAAGGGGGATTCGGTGAGTCTTGCACTTATCATTATTCTCTCAGGGCTTTCGGTGCCTCTCTTCTTTGTCCTGAAACGCGCGCTTCGCAGCCGCAGGATCAGACGGCTGACAGAAGTCCCTTTTCCTGCTGAATGGGAAGGGATACTGCTGAGGAACATTGCCCTGTACCGTCATCTTCCTGCGGTATTACAGAAACAGCTCCGCAATGATATCAAGATCTTCCTGGGAGAAAAACGGTTCGAGGGGCTGGGCGGCCTCGAAATGACTGATGAGATTAGAATCACTATTGCCGGAGAGGCCTGTCTGCTTCTGCTGAACAGAGAGAACCAGGACTACTCCGGGCTCACCTCCATACTCGTTTATCCGACCGCCTATGTGGCTGAAGAGACCAGGTATATCGGCGGAGGAGTGTACGCAGAGGGGCCTTCAATAAGATTGGGAGAGTCGTGGAAGCACGGGTCGGTCGTGCTCGCCTGGGACAATGTGAAGCAAGGCGGACTGAATGCCGAAGACGGCCATAATGTTGTAATGCACGAGTTTGCCCATCAGTTGGACCAGGAAGACGGTTTTGCTGACGGAGCTCCGATATTGGGAAAGAGGTCGAGCTATGCGGTCTGGGCCTCTATCATGAGCGAAGAATATGAACGATTGCGATCGAGCAGGGAGCATCACAAAAAAAGTGTGCTTGACGAATACGGCGCAACGAACCCTGCCGAGTTTTTTGCCGTAGCAACTGAGGCTTTTTTCGAAAAACCCCGGCAGCTTCAAAAAAAGTCACCTGAGCTGTATGCTGAACTCAGCGAATTTTACCAGGTGGATCCCTGCCAGTGGTTTAAGCCGAGTGCCTGACCTGACTTTGGGGCGCTGATAAACATGTGAGAGAATGACTTCCCGGGACGCGGATTCTTGAACAACCCGGCGTGATTGTGATATCTTTTCAATAGCAAAAATCCATATTCTCATTTCTAAGGTGGTTATGTCATACAAAGCATGGTTCCAATGCATCAATCCGAACTGTAACGAGAAATATCCTCTCAATACGGTCATTTACCGCTGCAAGGGCTGCAACTCACTGCTCGAGGTCCGGCATGACATGCAGGCCCTCAGCCACAGGAGCGGCACAGCATGGATGAAGCTCTTCGAGGACCGTTATAAGTCAACGCAATGGCCTTACGGCTCGGGTATCTGGGGCAAGAAGGAATGGGTACTTCCGGAGATCGATGACGAGAATATCGTCTCTCTTTATGAGGGCGGTTCGAATCTGTTCTGGGCAGAGCGCTTCGGCAAGATGGTCGGGATCGACAACCTCTGGTTAAAGCTTTGCGGTAACTCCCACAGCGGCTCCTTCAAGGACCTTGGCATGACCGTGCTCGTTTCGATGGTCAAGCAGATGATCAGCGAAGGAGCGCCGATTCAGGCGGTCGCCTGTGCATCTACGGGCGATACCTCTGCTGCGCTGGCCGTATACTGCGCTGCAGCGGGAATTCAGTCCGTGGTGCTGCTTCCCAAGGGAAAGATCTCCATTGCCCAGCTCGTTCAGCCCATTGCCAACGGGGCTCTGGTGCTCCAGCTCAACACGGATTTCGACGGCTGTATGGAGGTTGTCAGGGAGATAACCAAAGACGAGACCATATATCTTGCCAATTCAATGAACTCGCTCCGCATCGAGGGGCAGAAGACCGTAGGTATTGAGATCGTCCAGCAGTTCGACTGGGAAGTGCCTGACGTGATCGTTATTCCGGGCGGCAACCTCGGCAATGTCTCGGCCCTCGGCTCCGGTCTGCTGATGATGCGGGACCTAGGCCTCATCACCAAGCTGCCGCGCATCGTAGTTGCTCAGGCAGAACGTGCAAATCCGCTCTATCGCTCGTACCTCAAGAACTTCGAGTCCTTTGAACCCATGCAGGCGCAGAAGACCCTCGCGAGCGCCATTCAGATCGGCAATCCGGTCAGCATCGAAAAGGCGATCCGCACGCTCAGGCAGTTCGACGGCATTGTGGTCGATGCCACGGAGCAGGAGCTTGCCGATGCCTGTGCGCTCGGCGATATGACCGGCATGTTCAACTGCCCTCATACGGGTGTTGCGCTTGCAGGCATGATCAAGCTGCTCAGGGAAGGGAAGATCGACCGGTCAGAGCATGTGGTGGTCATTTCGACCGCACATGGCCTGAAGTTCACGGATTTCAAGGTCGCCTATCATGAAGGGACGCTGGACTTCCCCTGCCGTTTTTCGAACAAACCGATCGAACTGCCGCCGTCTGTGGATGCCGTAAAGGAAGCGTTGCAGCATGCACTCAAGAAGAGGAGAGATATACATGCCTGACGAGTCGTCAAACGCAAAGAACTGGAGGCCTGCCACCCTTGCCATTCACGGAAAGGGCAGACTTCCCAAGGCCCATCACGCAGTATCCACGCCGATCATGCATACGTCGAACTACTATTTCGATACTGCTGATGAGGTTGAAGAGTTCATGCGGGAGAAGGGGCAGGGCAGGGTCATCCGGGAGCATGAATACGCCCGGTACGGCAACCCCACCCAGCAGGAGTGCGAACGCAAACTCGCTGCAATAGAAGGGGCTGAAAGGGCCGTACTCTATTCATCCGGCATGGCTTCGGTGCTGCTCGTGATCATGACCTTCATGAAGCCCAAAGGACATATTATTTTTACCAGCGACTGCTACCGCCAGACCCGAGACTTTGCGATCAACTTTCTCGGCAAGTTCGGCATTGAATACTCGATTGTCGATCCTGCGGCCGAGGCCATCGAAAAGGCGGTAAGGCCGGAAACGAACATCATATTTACCGAGTCGCCGACGAATCCTTATCTGCGCGTGCTCGATATCCCGGCGATCGTAAAGATTGCAAAGGAACGCAGGATACTGACGATCATCGATGCCACGCTTGCCACGCCGTATAACATCAGGCCCATCGAGCTCGGCGTGGACGTAGTCATCCACTCTGCCACAAAGTATATGGGCGGCCACAATGATCTGATGGCAGGTGTTGCCCTCGGGTCTGCGGCATTGATGACCGATCTTTACAAGATGCAGCGCATGATCGGGGCCACCCCGGGTCCGCTCACCTGTTTTCTGCTCGAGCGCGGCCTGAAGACCTTTGGCATGCGCATGGAACATCACAACAGGGCCGGCCTTGCGGTCGCGCAGATGCTCGAAGCCCATCCGAAGATCGAAAAAGTCTGGTACCCGGCCCTTGCATCGCATCCGGACCACAAGATCGGTATGGAGCAGATGAAGGGCTTTGGCAGTGTTATCAGCTTTCTGGTGAAGGGCGGCAATACGGAAACCAGAAAGTTCATTGATGCCCTGGAACTCTTTCTGATAACGCCGAGTCTCGGGGGCAGCGAGAGCCTGGTCACGCAGATGTGGGCCATGTCCTTCTTCGACTATTCTGAAAAATACCGTCAGGATATCGGTATGGTGGACAACCTGGTCCGTCTGGCCCTGGGTCTTGAGGATGTGGACGACCTGATCGCTGATCTCCAGCAGGCACTGGACAGGATTTAACGTCCTCAGCAGCACCCTGTTTTCCCTTCATAACCAAGGAATCTGTCAGACCAGACCGACTGAATGGTGATGTATGCAAACCTGTGCCGGTCGCAGTGTTACTTTGGCACTGTCGGAAATCCGGCTTTCTCCCATGCGAGCCATCCGCCGCGAAGCACATATACATTGGTATATCCGAAATCTCTCAGCCTGAGCGCCACACCGACGCTTGTCTCCTGGTTCTTTCAGGCGCAGTACAGAACGATCTTCTGGTCAGGGGCGTAGAATCCATCGAGCTGCTCGACCTCTTGCGCATCGAGCCTGATGGCTCCTCTGATCTTTTGATCACTTCGACGCCAGTCCTTGCTGTACCGCGCATCGAAAAGAACCAATCCCTTTTCATCAAGAATGGAAAGCAGTTCCTCCTGGCTCATCCACCTTATCCTGCTGTCAGATTCCGGCGCAGTCTGGGCTGTGCAGGAGATGAGGATAAGGACCGCTACGATCACTGACCAAAGAGCAGGTATCTTCATCGCTGTTCTCCTTTTCATGTCTCCATCATAGCGCACGATTGCTGTAAGGTAAAGTGGTTACCTGACCATGCTGAACTGACAGGACCGGATCTGTTATTGACCCATATCCGGGAAAAGAACAGATACTGTTGTCCCTGATCCCTCATTACTCTGGACCCTGATGATGCCTCTCTCTCCTTCCACAATGCTCTTTGCGATGGGGAGGCCGAGGCCAGTCCCTTTCCGCGATATACTGCCGGAGAAAAAAGGTTCAAAGATCTTCTCGATATTATCGGCTGAAATGCCTCTGCCCGTGTCCTGGATCCTGACCCTGGCATAGGGCGCTCCCTTGACCATCTCCCTGTCCAGAAGCAGAGAGAGCGTGCCTCCCTTCGGCATGGCATCGAGGGCATTCTCTATAATTCTCTCCAGTGCCTCCCGGATCTGGTCCTTATCGACCCGTATGACCGTGCCGTCTCCGTAGGCTTTCTGAACCGTGATCGCCTGCTGACGAATGCTCTCCTCCCATGTCTTCAGCGCTTCGTCGAGAATGCTGCGGATATCATGATCTTCCATGAGAGGACTTCTGGTGCGAGAAAAAGCCAGCACATCGCGAAGAATACTTTCAAGTCTGCTCACTTCTTCTATGATAAATTCAGCATACTTTTGTTCTTTTTCGCTGTCAGCGATCTTCCTGAGCCTCCTGGCGAACCCGCCAACAGCGGTGAGGGGGTTTCTGATCTCATCAGCCACATTTGCGGCGATCCTGCCCAGGGCCGAAAGCTTTTCAACCTCAGCCAGTTGTTTTTTGAGCCTCTCTTTTTCCTCTTCCGCCTTTTTCCGTTCTGTTATGTCCCTGATCGCTCCGACTGCAACGATACCTCCTTCAGTCTCGAGCGGACTCAGACTGATATCCGCCGGGAACTCCGTGCCGTCTTTTCTCAGTCCGTAAATGGTCAGATTTGTGCCCATGGGCCTGACCCGCGGCTGTTCGAAATAAAGGGACACATTAGCGCGATGTCTGTTTCGATACCGCTCAGGAATGAGAAAATCGAGGTGCCTTCCTATCAGTTCGTCTTCTGTATAGCCGAAGAGCTGACTGAGCTGGGCGTTCAGGAGTACGATCTTTGAATCTTTGCTCACAAAGACCATGGCGTCAGGGGCGGACTGGAGAAGTTGTTCATAACGCTTCTGGACATTGAGAAACTCGGCGTGGCACTGCTCCAGATCAAAGGACCTCTGCCGCATTTCGGACAGGTCTTTCTCTAACTCCTCGCGACGCTTATATCTTTCCATAGCTAACGCTCCTTCATAGCTCACCCGCCTTAAATGCAGGGACTAATTCTTATTGCGCGAGAGCATGACCGGCCAAGCCAAACCTTATCGCCCTTCGGTTATTCTGTACCCGAGTTTTTCGATATTTTCCCGGGTGATCCTGATAAGATCTTCCTCTGAGATCTCGGTTTCGTCAAAGGTGAGCACGATTCTTTCCTCTTCGGCAATCACTGATTCAACACCCCTCATCCTGCCGATGAAATGCATGAGAGCCAGGGAACACTCAGCGCAGAACTCTTTCTGGACATTGATATATGACGTTTTCATTTTTTCAGTATATCACAGAGGGCAGAAGAAGACGATTTCGGTATAACAAACAGAATAGGGAGCATTGACAGTATGCATGATTGCTGATAGTATCGTTCATAATCCGACGCATTTGAGGAAAAATCCCGGAAAGAAAAAGGAGAAGAAATGGTTACCAGGAAAGCGGTGAAAAAAGCGGTCAAGAAAGTTGCAAAAAAGGTCGTGAAAGCAGAAAAGAAGATCGTTAAGTCGACAGTAAAGAAAGCAAAAGCGGTCGAAAAGAAGATCGAAAAGAAAGTTGCATCAGCAGTGAAGGCTGTTAAGAAGAAGATCAGCAAATAGGGAGCAGGCAGAAGTACATATTCAGCGGAGGTAATAGGATGAATCTTAACAAACTGATCATTGTAGCTCTTGCCATTGGTATCCTTTTCAGTGCTGTGCAGATCGCGGCTGCAGCCGAGGAGACAACTGATTTCAATGCTGCTGCCAGCATCAAGGAGAACCTGCTTTCGAATATCGGCAAGAGAGTTGCCGTCAGGATCTCTGCCGGCGATGCCATAGAGGGGATCATTGTGAAGGTAGGCGACCGTGCGGTCCAGCTTTCCAAGCTCTCAGGCAAGGATTACTACGACGCCATTGTCCAGATCGACAGGATCGAGGCGATCGTCTTTAAAGCGCGGTAATACCACGGCTATCAGGGACAGGCTGGAGGGCTTCACCTCAGAACGCCGGTTCTGGTAGTATCTCTCATGTCGCATTCCAACGGTTCAATAAAGGCCATCATGTATGCCCTGGGCGCCAACGGCGGTATCGCCCTCGCAAAGGGCGCTGCTGCCTGGCATACGGGCTCGGGCGCAATGCTTGCGGAGGCTATCCATTCCTTTGCCGACTGCGCTAATCAGGTACTGCTCCTTGTCGGCCTCAAGCGGGCAAAGCGGCCCTGTAGTGAAGAACATCCACTCGGGTACGGCAAGGCCATCTACTTCTGGTCCTTTATTGTTGCCCTCATGCTCTTCAGCATGGGAGGCATCTTCTCGATTTATGAAGGCGTTCACAAGACGCTCCATCCCGAAATGCCGGAATCGCCCTGGATCGCTGTTGTGGTCCTGCTGCTCTCGATCGGACTTGAACTGGTATCGTTGAAGGGTGCGCTTGCAGAGGTGCGCAAAGTTCAGGGCAACCGGTCTTTTCTCAAATGGTTCAGGACCAGCCGCCAGAGCGAACTGATCGTGGTGACCGGGGAAGATATTGCGGCGCTCTTCGGCCTTCTCTTTGCGCTTGCTGCTGTCCTTGCCACGATGATCACCGCCAACCCTGTCTTTGACGCCATCGGCACCATAGCGATCGGCGTTGTTCTTATTCTCGTTGCTGCAGCGGTGGGCATTGAGGTCAAGAGCCTTCTCATTGGCGAGAGCGCTGACCCCGAGACGGTCGCTGCGCTGCGGGATTTTCTGTCAGGGCGGCCGGAGGTCAGCGAGGTCTACCGTCTTATAACGCTCCAGCTCGGCATGGACCTTATGGTCTCGGCAAAAGTGCAGATGAAGGAAATGGGCACTGCCCTGCAGATGATCGAGGATATCAACAGGGTAGAGGCTGCGCTCAGGGACGGCTTTCCCCAGGTGCGGTGGATATTTTTCGAGCCTGATGTGAAGGACTAGAAGCGCATCCTTTGCAGTCCGGCAGGGAGACCTGACCTATGCGGCCGCTGATCCATGCGTTGCCGGGACGATCAGAGATAAACAATATCGTCAGGCAGATCAGTAAGCCTCTCGCAGCTTTTCCCGGTTACGGCAAAAGTATTTTCTATACCCACAGCTCCTTTGCCCGGGAAAAGAAACTTCGGTTCCACGGCAACGGTATTACCCGATAAGAGGGGTGCCCGGAATTTCGGGGCAAGCACAGGCAGTTCATCCAGTTCGAGGCCCACCCCATGTCCGACAAATTTTGCCAGTTCTCCGGGGTGTCCCATGAAGTGCTCAGCCAGACCTGCATCTTCAGCCATTTTTGCGGCCCCATAGAACAGATCTTCGCAGACCGCGCCGGGCTTAAGGTTATCTTTCACCCATGACTGTATGGCAAGGGATACTCTGAACGCATGTTCGAGATCATGATCGAGCTTGCCGATGCAGAACAGGCGGGTCATGTCAACAATATAGCCATTGTAAAATCCGCCGTAATCCACTATGATCGGAACCCCTTCTTTAATAGTATCCGCAGAGGGTCCGTACGGCGCTGCTGTCCAGTATCCTCTTCCGGTCACCGGCCCGTCAAAGCAGCCGCTGACCGCTGCATTTTCACCGCTGACCGCAATGCCGGTGATCTCCTGATTAAAGCCGCGGATGCGGAGATACCCGCCGATGCCCAGTTTCCGCAGGCAATATTCGAACTCAGCGGCAAGGTCGATCTCCCGCATGCCCGGCCTGAGAAATTCAGGGATGCTCCTGAAGGCCTTTGCAAGCATCTGGCCGCTCATCCGCATCTGTTGCAGCTCCCAATCGGATTTCACTGAACGCAGATCGCGATTGATGGAGGAGATGTCCTGAAACTCGCAATGGGGGAGCAGGTTTTTATAAAAATTGAAATGCTGCATCGGCAGGACATCAAAGGTCAGGCCAATGGCCTTTACGTTGCTGCCAAAGACGTCCGGCAGAGCACGGCTGGCAGGAAAAGGGCGAACCTCTTTTACGGCACTCTCCTGAACAGCCCGGCTGAAGCTCTTTCTGACAAGCAGGACAGGCTCGCCTTTGACCGGGACCCAGAGCACGCTGTTCTGGCGCGTGCCGGTAAAGTACAGGACATCGACAGCATAATTCAGGAGGGCTCCATCCAACCCTGCAGCGGCAGCCATTGCGCGCAGCTTTATGAGCCGCTGGGCGATCTCATCGTGAGGCATCATACTACCCTGGAGATGGTTCAAATCTTCCTCCTGCTGTCCATGAGGGCCTGGACCGGCTTGAGCCCGTAAGGGCTTCCCTGTTCAATAGCCGTAAGAACGGTTCCTCCGCCGGTGAAGAAATAGTAGTTGGCATTATCCATAACAGACAAATAGAGTCCTGGGCAGAGGTCCTTGAATTCCTGGAGCGTATCGCCGCCGCCGTACAGTTTCAGGGCAGAACTGTTCCTGTCTATGGTCTGATCAAGGGCCTGGGAACCGGCTGAGAAATGGGGCGTGAACCCCATGACAGCATTGACAAAGATCGTCTTTGCCGCAGCGATGACAGAGGATACCGCAGGGTCTTCAAAGGATGCAGGATCGATATCCAGGACATATCCGTATGAGTTGCCCGGTCTGAAGTTCTTGACCGATATGCTCCGGTACCTGCCCTCTGTACGTGATTCAAGGATATCGGACTCGACGAGATGAGGCAATTCCACGATCTTTTTCCTGACCTTATCTTTTTCGACCAGTTCCCTTGCAAGCTCAATGTCCTCATCAAGAACGCCTTTTATTTTCACCTGATATTTTGCGCAGAGATAGGTGTTATAAATAACGCCGCCCAGGATAAGATGGTCGACTTTTTCGTAGATGGCAGAGAGCGGCCTGATCTTGGTGTCGTATTTCGAGCCTGCGACAACAGCAAGGAAGGGTCTTTCCGGGTGGAGTACCTTGTCGAGATGCAGGATCTCCTGCTGCATCAAAAAACCGGCGTATGAGGGAAGATGGCGCGTGATGTTATATGTCGAGGCATGCGGCTGCCATGATCCGAAGGCGTCGTTTACATAGATGTCGGCAAGGCCGGCAAGCTGGAGTGCGAAACTTTCTGCCGCATCTCCCTTTGCCTCTTCCCCCTGAAACCAGCGCGTGTTCGGCAGATAAATACCACCAAGTCTTCTTTCTCTCAGTTCCCTGATGGCAAGATTGATCGACGTGTCGATCCCGGGGATCCCCTTCTCCGGGTCAGCAGGGATTCCGGGAACATGGATCTTCGTATGCAGCTTCTGTTCCAGATACTGCACGATGGGGCCCACGGATTCTTCGGGCCTGCAGACGATGCCCCCTGATCTCTTGTCCCGCGGTCTTCCGACATGGGTCATCATGATCGGCCTGCCTCCCCGCTCTACAATATGGTACAGGGTGCCGATAGTCCTGTCGATCCTGAAGGGGTCGCGTATCTCGTTGTTCTTTACCACATTATGATCGAAGCGGACCAGAACGATCTTTCCGTTGAGATCAGCCTCCTGGATAAGCGGAAGCCCCCGCTCTGTCTGCGTATTGATCATGGATTACCTCGTATTCTGAAAATTGCAAATAAGTATAACGTTGCTGCTCAAAGTTTATTGCATCAAAGGTCCTGTGTCAAACAGATCGAGCGCCTTTATCCGCCGCTTTTCCTCGTGAGGCTCTCTTCTGATTGAGAGATAATGCCGTGGAGCATCTGTGCCTCCTGTTCGGTGATACCGCTTCTGGCAATGAGGCGCTTGAGGTGTGTCATGACCTGTTCATCATTATCCCGGATGCCCTTGGCCTTATAGCCTGCCATTTTCATGAGCGTTCTGAGCCTCTCAAAAAGACTGCCGAACTCTTCGCTGCTGATTATGGCTGGAGAGGGTGCAACTGAGTGATCGCCGAACGAGAGCTCATAAGCGATGAGGAGAACTGCCTGGGCAAGATTGAACGAAGGATGTTCAGGCGAAGCCGGGATCCTGAGCATGAAGGAACAGGCTGCGGTTTCGTCATTGGTAAGCCCCCGGTCTTCCCTGCCGAAGAGCAGGGCGATGCGGTTATGCTTTGACAGACCTCTGATCGTGTCAGCCGCTTCGCGGACAGGATAGACCAGACCGCGCTTTTTGCCGGGCCTTCGCGTAGTGCCGATGACGACAGATTTGTTGTTCAAGGCATCTGTCAGTTCAGGATGGATTTTGGCGCAAGCGAGAATATCTTCTGCTCCGTGAGCAAACCATCCAGCCTCTTCAGAAGGGAATCTCCGCGGCCTGACAAGTTCGAGGCGTGAAAATCCGAGATTTTTCAAAGCCCGGGCAGAAGCGCCGATATTCCCGCTCTCCATCGTCTCAATAAGCACAAAGGAGAC
The DNA here is from genome assembly GCA_016214855.1 of Nitrospirota bacterium. Lineage (NCBI taxonomy): Bacteria > Pseudomonadati > Nitrospirota > Nitrospirota bacterium. Next base: position 12,912 of record JACRMT010000008.1, read on the forward strand.
ATTGTCTTTCCATCGCTCCACGACGTTACTTCACCATCTTATGACGATGCCTTCCGGATCGTCTCCAGAAGATCCCACTGCTCGTAAGCTGCTGCGATATCTTTCTCGAACTGTTCTATCTGTGCCTTGGCCTCCGGTATCCTGTTTCCATCCTGACGATAAAAAGCCGGGTCAGCAAGCGACTCATACAGCCTGTCGCGTTCCGCTTCCAGTGATTCTATCCTGGCCGGCAGCTCCTCCAGTTCCTTCTTTTCCTTAAAGGTAAGGGTGCGCAGGCGCTCCATCCTGGTCCGCGGCTTTTCGGCTGCGCTCTTCTTTTCCTGCTTTGTGGTCTGGTCTGTCCCGGCCGGTAATGCCGGACTGCGCTGGCGCAGCCAGTCATCGTAACCACCTACATATTCTGCGACATTCCCATTGCCTTCAAATACGATGGTGCTGGTCACCACATTATTCAGAAATTCCCGGTCATGACTGACGATCAGAACCGTGCCCTCGTATTCCACCAGCATCTCCTCAAGAAGATCGAGCGTATCAACGTCAAGATCATTGGTCGGTTCATCCATAACAAGGACATTTGACGGCTTGGTAAAGAGCTTGGCCAGGAGGGCGCGATTTCGCTCGCCGCCCGAGAGCACCTTGACCGGCGAGCGGGCACGTTCCGAGGGAAAGAGAAAATCTTCAAGATATCCTATGATATGACGCGATCTTCCATTGACCGTCACATGTTCGAACCCGTCTCCCACATTCTCGATGACCGACTTATTGTCATCGAGCTGTGCCCGATGCTGATCGAAATAAGCAACCTGAAGATTGGTTCCAGTGCGCACAGAACCGCTTAGAGGAACTAACGTGCCCAACAGGATCTTGAGCAGCGTGGTCTTGCCTGACCCGTTTGGACCGATGATCCCGATCTTGTCCCCGCGTAGGATCGTCGTTGAAAAGTCGCGGATCAGGGTCCGGTCCTCATAGGTATGACCGATCTTCTTTGCCACAATGACCTGCCTGCCGGACCGTTCTGCCTCGTTCAGTTTCATGCTGGCGCTGCCGGTCAGTTCCCGCCGGGCAAGACGCTGCCTTCTCAGTTCCTTCAGTGCCCTTACGCGTCCTTCGTTGCGCGTGCGGCGCGCTTTGATACCCTGCCGTATCCAGGCCTCTTCCTGGCTGAGCTTTTTGTCGAAGAGAGCACTCTGCGTTGCTTCAGCATCCAGCTCTGCCTGTCTCCTTGCTACATAGGTGTTATAATCGCCGGGCCAGTCAGTCAGTCGTCCTCTGTCCAGTTCGACGATGCGTGTTGCCAGGGTCTGAAGAAATCTGCGGTCATGAGTAATGAAGAGTATGGCGCCGTTGAACCCCAGAAGGAACTCCTCGAGCCAGCTGATCGATTCGATGTCAAGATGGTTGGTCGGTTCATCGAGCAGCAGGAGATCAGGTTCATTCACCAGCGCCCGTGCAAGAAGGACCTTTCGTTTATATCCGCCGGAAAGATCGGCTACTGAAGCATCAGGGTCAAGACCGAGACGCGAAAGGACCGTATCCACCCGCTGCTGCATCTGCCAGCCGCCTGCTGCCTCGATCTGGTGCTGTATACGTTCGAGTTCAGCCATCAGGGCAGCTGAATCACCGGCGTGACTGAGGCGGCTGCTCACTGTATGGTATTCTGAAAAAAGACCGACCAGGCTGCCGAGACCTTCCGAGACAGCATCGAACACGGTGCCTGAAAGATACTGCGGAACTTCCTGGTCAAGCACTGTTATCCGCACGCCCTGCTCATAAATGACCTCACCGCTGTCAGGGATGATCTCCCTGCCGATGATCTTCAGCAGCGTGGATTTTCCGGCACCGTTCCTGCCGACCAGGCAGACACGTTCTCTGCGCTCGATCTGCAGGGTAACGCCGTCTATCAGCTCCGGCCCGCCGAAGGCGATCCTCACATCCTGTAAACTTACCAATGCCACATTTCACCTCAAAAAGATCTTTTGTGTGTATTATAACGGAAGCAGAGAATCACCGGATGGATGTTTTCATTTTGTCCTTTACTTACTGCGCAGAATTGTGTTACTCTTATAACTAGAATTTCTGAAGTTTTTGCCGTTTATTAAACCACAAAGACTTTTTGACTTTGTGGCTTTTTTTTTGCTGCGACCTTCTGAGATTTGAGTTTAAAAAAAGGAGGTATAACAAATGGCTAATGGAACAGTAAAGTGGTTCAAAGGCCCCAAGGCAGTTAACGTGACAAAGCTGTAATTGATTGACAAAATGCCCCCTTGCTTCGGCAGGGGGGATTTTTTTTTGGAGGGAATTTGAACCGACACGATTATGCAGCAAAGATGGAATTGAAAAAGCAGAACAACATTGCTGCGGGCCTGGTATCAGAACGATTTCCCTCAGTCACCGGCATGGTCATTCATATGACCTATTACCGGAAGGCTGCCATTCCTCTTCTCATGGTGCGCACGCTGAACATCTTTCCCGATTCGTTTGCCTACTTCAAGATGGACTGTATGATCAAGGGCTGCAGCGGAGGCGGTTTTGACCTGACCTCGGTTGTTGCCGGCATGGTCAAATCGAAGAAGAAGGAAGGGAAGGGGACCATTACCTGTAATGGGAAGATAGACGTGCTTGAACCCGGTCATGCGAGCATCGAGTACCAGGCTGCGATACGGTATAAGAAATCCCCAAAAAGCAATTCTTAGCCATTACGTTTGCTCTTGTCTTGTTGCCGATCCTTTTACATTTTCATTCTCATCATCCCTGCGACAGCCCCTCCGAAGAAAGCGAGCAACCAGCAGCTGTAAATTGAAATACTGACGCGGTGGAACACCCGATTGGCGGCTTCCGCCCGGTTTGTGCTTGATGCAATCAGGGCCAGAAGGAAATGGAATGCCATTCCGGACAGGGAAGCGATCCCGGCTATGCTGTGCCAGACGGGCGGTTTGCCGTAAGCAATGGCGATCAGGTTCATCTGGTATGTTCCCAAAAAGTCACAGATCAGGCCTGCGCCGAAAATGATCAGATGCTTGCGGTGAAGACCCTGGCGGCGTCCGCTGAAAACCGCCCACGTATAACATATCAGCGCCAGCATCATCCATATGACAGCCTGTATCAGCATGGGGTTATTATCCCTATTCTGCCTTACGATGCATTAAGCCGGCTGGCGGGTTGCATGAAACACTTTTTCCCTTCCATCAAGTTTTAGTTTGCTGCCCTTATTGCCTCTGTCGGTGGTCCTAATATACAGCTTCATCCCTAGCTGTTTCCGATTCTTTGAGCGGCGCGCATGCGAGTCCTGCCAGCTTCTTCCTCGCGGTTCCGCGCTGGTGCGTTCGTCTGAAGCGAGTTCAGAAGGTTTTTTGAAGCTGCTGCTATTTCGTTGACCGCTGCGAAAAATGCAGTTTCGTTGGTTTTCGACGGCTTGTTAAAGCCACTTACCTTTCTTACGAATTGTAGTGCGGCCGAGCGAATTTCCTCGTCTGTCACCGGTGGCTCGAAGTTGAACAGAATCTTGATGTTTCTACACATAAGCCTTACCTCGCTGTTTCAGAGTTATCTAACGCCCGGGAAAAGCCCGGACAAGGGGTCAGACTTGTTTATTGACATTTGTCCTCTTTACCAGATGTTTCATGACCTTCTCCACTTCTTCCTTTAGGCCGCTTCTTTCCTTCAGGTATCTGGTAATCACTGCTGGGTCCTTTCGTATATGCCTGGCTATCTCCCTGCCCTTATACCCATACTCACTGGCCACAATACTGAAAACCCTCCTCCCTGTCAGTATCCCCCGGTCTTTGCTCTTTACTCTGAGTTGGCCTATGGTTATTCCATAGCCCTTCTCTATGCCCCCGGCTATCTCAGGCAGGCTGTATTGTCTCAGTCTTTTTTTGCTGGCGACTTCAATTTCGCTGCTCTGCATTATCCGGTCAAGAAAACTCTCATCCCCCAGCACCCGCTGATCAATGATGGTATAGATATCATCTTTTTCTACCGTAAGACCATCATCCATAAAGGCACGGTAGAGTTTTCTTGCTTTTGTCTTGTTCTCCGAAAAGAGTCTCAATACCTGATCCTCATCAACAAGCTCATTTCCCACTATCTTGTGTGCATAGCAGGGGTGGCTGCTCCAGGGATACGCGTCCGGTGTTGTGGCTATTTTTGCCCTCACAGGGTTCAGATGTATGTATTTGACGAGTGACAGGAGATATTGATCCCGGTCGCAGAGTATGGACTTGTATCTTCCCTGAAAAAGATGGCCTGCGGTTTTATATGTTTTGTTGAAATATGCCGTATAACTCTGGTTGATTCCCTGCAGTATCTTGGACAAATGAACTGCCCCGGTCTCTATCAATAGATGGACATGGTTGCTCATCAGAACATAGGCATAGAGTCGAAACGGGTGAGACTTCTTGTATCGTGCAAGTATTTCGAGGTATTTAATGCGATCAAGGGTGTCTTTGAATATCTTCTGTCTTTGATTGCCCCGGGTTATGATGTGATAGAATGCGCCCTCAAATTCTATCCTCGGTTTCCGTGCCATAGCATAACCCTATCAAGTCATCTGCGGAATGTCAATAAGCAAGTCTGACCCCATAGGCTTTCTCCATATCTCCCGCCCTTCGACGAGTTGAGCCCCGCGCTACGAAGCGCGGGACTCGAACGACTTGTTAGGTTTTTTATAAATCAGAACCTTTATGAATAACGAGCTGTGTAGGGCCGTATTTCTTAATGAGAGCAGCAATATCGCCATGAACCGTGACGACTGCGGATAATTTCTTGCCTACTGGTAAGTCCTGAGGAACATTGTAAGATATGAACATAAGACCGCTATTCTTCATACCCCAATATGGCCAACCTTTATGAGATGTTTGCGATAAAACAGTCCTGCCCTCGATTGAAGCAGCATATTGGATTTCTAAATTGGTGTGAGCGCTTTCCATCGATTCCAGCTTTCTGAATGACAAATTAACATCGTGATTTCCGACATATTTATGCTGAAACTCAAAACGATATTCTCTTTTATTTGGGTCAAGATTTTGAATTCCCAAAGGCTCGTGTAAATCTTGAGGGGGTGCGATTAAGATTAGAATGGGGCCTAATCCGGACAGGAATTTTCCTTGTTGTATTGAAGATCTGAAGACGGCAACAAAAAGAATGAAGCATAGGGGCAATATTACCAAAACTACGGTTAAAGACAAAACTATCTTCTTGAGCAAACCTTTTAGAAATATGGCTCCGCTTATTAGGCTCAGCGCAATGATGACATATATGGATAGCAGTAATATCATTTTCTATTCAAACCTAACACTTGGCGCTGAGCGACTGCGACGGAGGCGGGAAGCCCGGAGGGCTGGTAGCCTGTAGGAAGCAGTGCGCTCCAGTAGCTTGATGGGGGGCCTCTGTAAGAGGACACACAGCAAGATGCTGGGGAAGCAAGCTGAGCGCCATCCGATGGGGCGTGCACTCCCTATTGTCTTTCATTGTCACTGCCCATTGTATCATCTTTTATTTGTGGGCAGGGACATATTAAAATCCTCGCCCCATCGACCATGCTAACCAGCGAGCGTACACGCCAAAGATGAAAACCAAACCGCGTTTATTGCGAGTCTGGTTGAGCAAATTGTGTACGCCCGGCATGGGCGTGAACTTATGGGGTGCAAGTCCCCTGTACGAGAACCGAAGGTATTCATGATTAAGAATACTATCAAAAGTACGAGCCGAAGGCAATGGCGGAAGGGCGACCGACCGTCAGAAGGAAGCCGGAGTGCGAACGTGCGAGACGACGAACAGAAACCGCATACAAGGCTTAGTCTCCGGGCGAGTTGGCACAACACAACAAAGCCCACAGGTTCAGGGGATAGGGTAAATGCGGCGTTTGTGCACGGAAAGTTCACGTTCTTATCCGGGGAGATCTGCGCGTCACGCGATAGGAGGTTCATGAGAAAGATCCGGAAGAGGTCTAACCGGTATACCAAAGGCCAGGCATATCCCGTTGCTGTTGACGGATATGAGTCCCGAAGCAGGGAGACACGAAACAGACAGCAACTCATGAGCGATCTTATAGCGCCCTTCATGGAAACATGCAGGGTAAGCACGCACCAACAGTAGGGGCCTTAAGCCGAAGTCAGCAGACGGCATAGTAGTTCCGTTAAGGGACGAAGGCCAGAACGCAGAAAAGAGGATGACACTGTCATGTGCTCTGAAACAACGCTAAATCCGAACGGAGGAGTTGGAATCAGGCGCGTCATGGAAGACCGTTCCCTCAATCCTGTCACAATGGAGGATGTAGTTCAGAAAGACAACATCCTCAGAGCATGGAAGCAAGTCAGGGCAAACAAAGGTGCTCCCGGTATTGATGGTATCAGCATCGAGGAGTTTCCAGAGTATGCTCATGACAACTGGAAAGGAATCAAGGCATCTCTGCTGGAAGGGTCTTATAAACCTGTTCCGGTAAAACGTGTCGAGATTCCCAAAGACAGCGGCGGCACCCGTCCCTTGGGTATCCCCGTTGTTATGGATCGTGTTATTCAACAAGCGGTCTGTCAGGTTCTCAGTCCTGTCTTTGATCCCCATTTCTCCGAATCCAGCTTTGGTTTCAGACCTAACCGCTCTGCGCATCAGGCGGTCAAAAAGGTGTTGAAGGATATTCAGAGAGGATACGCCTATGCCGTGGATATCGACCTTGAGAAGTTCTTTGATACGGTTGACCACGACACTCTGATGAACCGGATCGCCCGGAAAGTCAGAGACAAAGGTATCCTTCGGCTTATCGGGAAATATCTTCGTGCCGGTGTTGTCGTAGACGGCAGGCTGAATCAAACATCCAAAGGAGTGCCGCAGGGTGGGCCGTTATCGCCGCTTCTGAGCAATATCCTTCTGGATGACCTCGATAAGGAGTTGGAGAAAAGGGGGCATCGGTTCGCACGGTATGCTGATGACCTTACCATCCTTGTGAAGTCGGAATGTGCCGCCTATCGAGTAATGGGGAGTATCAGCCGATACCTTGAAAAGAAACTCAAGGTGAAGGTCAACAGGGACAAAAGCCGGGTGGTGAAGGCTGAGGAGAGTTCCTTTCTCGGCTTTACCTTTATCAAGAAAAGGCTTACTGTCTCGGATAAATCCCTTACTCGCTTCAAGGCAGAATTGCGGCGGCTTACGGGCCGCAGTTGGGGCGTTTCGATGGACTACCGGTATTGGAAAATCCGCACCTATCTTCAGGGGTGGTTGAACTACTTCGGTATCGCTCTGAAGTATAACGATGCTGTCGAGATTGATCACTGGCTCAGAAGGCGTATTCGCATGTGCTACATGAAACAGTGGCGCAGGGCGAGAAAACGCATTGGCGAACTGATAAAGCTCGGTGCTCCAAGGTATCACGCTATTCTTACGGGGTTGAGCAGGAAGGGCTATTGGCATCTTGCAAAGACTCTGTCTACGAACTGCGGATTATCTAACGCGCATCTTGGAAAACAGGGGCTTACTTCCATACGCACATTGTGGATTGGGATTCACTATCCGGCCAAGGCCCGATAATTTTTGCGAACCGCCCACTGCGCCTGTCCTCTGGAGGAGACCCGCACGGTGGGTGGTGTGGGGAGGGACGGCTAATTACCGTCCCTTACCCAATTCTGCATTGAGTATTTCTATCCTATATAAGCCGTATACAAAGAATGGCGCATGTTCAGGAACGCGATTATTAGAAAACACTGTGAATTCAAATGCTGTCTTTAAATCTGAGAAAAGATGATTTTCATTTATTTTGTCTGACCAGTATTGACGTGAATATTCGGCAAAGTCAGTTTCTTTGTATCCGCAGTTGCTAAGTCCGCTGAGATGGAATTCGTCCGAGACATCATAGCCAAGGAGAGGCCACGATGGATCACGATCAGCAGGTTCTGTCATATTAATATAGGGTGGCCAGTCCGGCCTTGAGTTTGCCTTTGTTTCATCATCGACAAACATTGACCCTGCTATTATCCATATTTCCTCTGTTGGATTAGCTAAAGCAACATGTTGCCGTAAGTCATTAAGATTCTCCCAAAAGGGAGCATTTTGCCCGATCCATTCCGGTGTAAAGGGACCGGGCTGGGGGAAGTCCATAGTGGGGTACATCTCTCTTAATTTTTCTAGTCCCATGTCCAGAAACTGCTGGGGAAGCATTTGCTCAAAGAGGGACGGCCAAACCATGTCGTCCGTCGAAAGGACCTGCTTCACATTTCTATCAATCAGGTATTCTTCCTTTCGCAAATAAATCCACCGTTCTTTCGGTCGGAGATTCATCCGACGAGCATCAAATCCGATCAAGTATTCATTTAGATTATTCATTTTCTATTTTAGGCAGAACAATTACTATACGAACGTCCTGTTTATCTGAAACATGTTATCACTATATCACAGGGCGCTGATCTGGCAAAGAAAAAAGTCTTTAAAAACAATGCATGAGAATAATACCAGTTCGTATAATGTGGTAATAAGGACTAAAAGCGACGTTCGTATTTTACGGGAAATTTGGCAGCAGTATCGGATATCAAAAGAAATGAGCACCATTTGGACATGTCTTCATATGCAAGACTTCAGGAATCAAGAGCAACTGATATATCGGAAAGGCTTAAAGCTGCGTATCAGCCGCTGCAGTCCTGATCTTCCTCTGACACCTTGCCGTAAACATTCCGGGAAGGCGGCATGCCGCGCTTATCGAGGGAGACCGGCCGTTCAGCGTGGGAACTGTCTTTGCGGTTATGAGCTACAAGCGCCCTGACCACCTCCCATCTGACCTGATTTTTTTCAGCCATGCCTGTGATCTCTTCGAGGGCAGTGCGGTTGTCAAAGGAGACCGGGCGGTATGGGCGTGGGGAAAGCAGCGCGTCATAGACATCGCAGACCGAAACGATCTCGACGATAAGTTCGTTAATGCAGGCGCCGCGCGGGTGGCCTGACCCGTCCCTTCGCTCGTGATGGTCTCGAGCTACTACAGCGGTGATGTCCAGAGGATCCTTGAGATAAAAAGAAGAGAGGACATATCCGGCAGCGGTGTGATGCATGAGCATCTTGCGCTCGCAATGAGTAAGAGGCGTTACTTTTTTCAGGATATTCAGAGGAACGCATGTCTTGCCGATATCGTGAAACGGGCCGGTCGCAATGCTCTGTATCTGTTGGTCATAATCCTGTATGAGGTCTTTTGCCAGGAGTGTGGATAAGGCAAAGACCACGATCAGGTGGCGGTAAGTGTAGGCATCGTTCTGTTTGAAATAATCCAGGGATTGAAGCAGGGGATCAGCCAGACTGACCTTTTCCATGACCGCAAAGATGCTGTTGATCTTTTCCCGGCCAACGAAGATAGCGTTATAAGGATGGTGATTGAGAAACTGGACCATGTCCTGCTTTACGGTCCCATGGCTCAGAATAGGATGCTGCTCATAGGCTGCAGACCTGTTAGAGAAGATCAGTTCATCGAGACTCTGCGGCGATAATTCGGTATCAGCAGACAGCAGCATCCGGCTGTCGATCGTATGGACAGGATATTGAAGAACGAGGTTTGACAATAGAGCACCTTCTCTCCGGGTTCGTCCCCTGTACTGAAAAAATGGCGGAGAGGCAGGGATTTGAACCCTGGGTGCGGTTTAACGCACACACGCTTTCCAGGCGTGCGCCTTCAGCCACTCGGCCACCTCTCCGTTGTTGATAATGCAGGAAAAATCTTAACTGATGCAGGCCCGTTAAATCAACGCTTTGCGAGCGCGATATAGTTCTTCTTGCCCTTTAAAGATGTGATATATGAAGGCCTGATGATACGTCCCTGAACAATCTCTTCGATCCGGTGCGCTGCCCAGCCCGCGACACGGGCCATGGCAAAGATCGGCGTAAAAAGTTCCCTGGATATGCCCATGCACTCATAGACAAAGCCGGAATAGAAATCTACATTGGTGCAGACGACCTTTCCCTTTTTGTTCTTCACAATGGAAGGCGCAAGCCGCGCAATCCTCTTATAAAGCTCGAATTCTTTTTCGCGGCCTGCGGCACAGGCCAGTTCACTGGCCCGTGTTTCGAGGAATACGGCGCGGGGATCTGAGACGGTATACACGGCATGGCCGAGGCCGTATATCTTGCCTGTCTTGTCCCCGGTCTTTTTGTCGAGGATCAGTTCAAGATAGGCTGTCAGTTCATTGTCATCTTCCCAGTCCTTTACCTTGTTCTTGATATCTTTCATCATGCGAATGACCGCTTCATTCGCCCCGCCGTGCAGATGCCCTGAAAGCGATCCTATGCCTGCGCAGATGGCCATGTATGTATTGGCGCCCGATGACGAGACGCACCGTGTCGAAAAGGTCGAATTATTTCCTCCTCCATGTTCTGCGTGGAAGATGAGCATGGTATCAAAAAGTTCTGCGGTTGCCTTGTCCGGCATCTTGCCCGAGAGAAGATAAAGGAAATTTTCTGCCGTGCTTACGCCCGGGGCAGGGTCTTTCAGTTTCGCTAAAGATTTCTTGTCAAGGCTTGCTGCGATATAGTTGTACGCGATAATGGTTGGAAATTTCGCAATGAGATCGATGCACTGCCGTGTGACGTCGTTCATATCCGTGGAATTCGGATGTTTATCGAAGACATGCATGGATGACACGATGGTATGCAGAGCCCCCATCTGGTCATCGTGAAGAGGCCTGCTGAGGATCATCTGCTTCACCTCGGCCGGCAGTGACCGCTTTTTATCAAGAAGCAGAGAAAAGGCCTTCAGGTCTCGCTTGTCCGGGAGTTCTCCGGTCAAAAGCAGATAAATTGTTTCTTCAAAGCCGAACCTGCCTTCCTTCTCTTTCTCACAAACGAGATCGTCCACATCATAACCGCAATAATAGAGCTTGCCGGGAACAGGATTGACCTTTTCGATGCCGTCGCCCCGGTCCACTTTCTCATAACCGATGACCTGTCCCTTGCTGGTGATGCCGACGAAGACGCCGGTGCCGTCTTCGTTTCTGAGCCCCAGCTTTATGTTTTTTTCCTTGATCGTTTTTGGGTCAAGTTTGTCATGCAGCAGGGCAAGTTCCTGCACCTTTTTGAGTACCGCGTCCATGTTCGTGGCTCCTTGAGAGTTGATATAAGCTGTATATTAAATTACATATTGCGACAAGAATGCAACTTTATCCCTTGACTTGCCCGAGCATCAGACTGTACAACATCCAGTCTATGTCAGAACAGGGAAAGACAAAACTGCTCTTCGCTGCAATCGGCGTTATCTCCGGCTGGCTTATCAGCGGTCTGGTAAACATCCTCTGGTTCCTGTACAGTGTGCAGGTTCTGGGATACGGGGAGAATGCCCCTTCCTGGTATGTGAGCATACGGGATGTGATCAGACCTTTGATCATCGTTGTCTGCATGTCGGCAGGATATATGGTTGCTCAATGGAATTTCCGCAGGGCCCTGGCAAAGGGCCGGTTCCGGGAAAAGAGTTCTTAGGCCAGTTTTTTCTTGAGCAATTCGTTCAGCATCTGGGGATTGGCCTTGCCTTTTGACGCCTTCATGGCCTGGCCGACAAAGAAGCCGATAAGTTTTTCATCCCCTGCCTTGAACCGCTCAATTTCTTTCGGGCTCTTTGCGAGTATCTCGTCGACGATCTTCTCGATCTCGGATGAATCACTGATCTGCACAAGATTTTTTTCCTTGATAATTTGCTCTACGCGAGACTCTAATCTAAATATTGCTTTTGGAATTTCTAATGAAAAAGAACCATGTGTATCTTCCGGTTTTTTGTACATTTCTTCGAGAATAATTTTTGCTGCATTGGCATTTATTTTCGTATCTTTCATAAGATTAAGCACATAAACTAAATGGGCGGGTCTCAGTGGACATTCATCCATGCTTTTTCCATTTGTGCTTAACAGCTTCGTTATCTCTCCCTTAATCCAATTGCAAACTATCTTAGGATCTCCTCCAAGATTTACGGCCTCTTCAAACCATTCAGCGGTTGCTCTTTCAGATGCAAGAAAATCAGCGTCATACTCAGGAAGACCCAGGACTGAGACAAAGCGCTGACTCTTTGCATCAGGCAGTTCAGGAAGAGATGCCCTGATCTCGTCTATCCAGGCCTGTTCAACCGTGATCGGCACAAGGTCCGGGTCAGGGAAATAGCGGTAATCATGGGCCTCTTCTTTTGAGCGCATGGACTCGGTAATGCCCTTGTTCGCATCCCATAACCTGGTTTCCTGTATGACCTTGCCGCCTTCCTCGATGAGCTTGATCTGGCGCTTGATCTCGTATTCTATCGCTTTTTCAACATATCTGAAAGAATTGATGTTCTTCACCTCAGCGCGGGTGCCGAACTCCTTCTGCCCAACAGGCCTGACAGACACATTGGCATCGCATCTGAGCGAGCCCTGCTCCAGATTGCCGTCACATGCACCGAGGTACCGCACAATGCTTCTTAGTTTCCTCATATATTCAGCGGCCTCTTTCGGGCTTCTGATATCAGGCTCCGAGACGATCTCCATAAGCGGCACGCCCGTGCGGTTCAGATCAACAAAGCTGTATCCGCCTGTTCCCTCATGGATGTTCTTGCCTGCATCCTCTTCCATATGGATGCGGGTGATGCCTATTCTCCTGACCTCTCCGTCAACAAGGATCTCGATATGGCCGTGCTCGCAGATCGGATGCTCATACTGGCTTATCTGGTATCCTTTCGGCAGATCAGGATAAAAATAGTTCTTTCTCGCAAAGCGGCTGTATCTGGATATGGTGCAGTTCGTTGCAAGACCGGTGCGGATCGCAAATTCGAGAGCCTTTTTATTCAGGACAGGCAGCACGCCCGGCATGCCGATGCAGATCTGGCAGGTCTGGGAGTTCGGCTCATTGCCGAATGTGGTTGAACAGCCGCAGAAGATCTTGGTATTTGTGAGCATCTGGGCATGGACCTCAAGGCCTATGACTGCTTCCCATGTCATAGTGCCGGTCTCCTTTTATGCCACTCTGTCGATCGTTCATAGGCGTCTGCAGCCTGAAGGAGCAGCTCTTCTTTAAAATGTCTTCCGATCAGCTGCAGTCCTATGGGAAGATCGTTCGAAGTAAAACCGCAGGGTATCGATATGGCGGGAACTCCGGCCAGGTTCACGGAAATAGTGAAGATGTCCGCAAGATACATCTGGAGCGGGTCGTCCGTCTTTTCACCCTTTTTAAACGCAGCAGTCGGCGTTGTCGGCGTAAGGATCAGGTCAACAGTCCTGAACGCCTCTTCGAAATCCTGTTTGAGAAGGGTCCTGACCTGCTGGGCCTTCTTGTAATAGGCATCGTAATAGCCCGAGGAGAGCGTATAGGTGCCTAACATGATCCTTCGCTTCACCTCAGCGCCAAATCCCTTTGCGCGTGTCTGCATATACATATCAATAAGATCTTTCCCCTCGGCCCGGAATCCGTATTTCACGCCGTCATACCGGGCAAGGTTTGAGCTTGCCTCTGAAGTGGCAAGGACATAATAGGTTGCGATCGCATAGTCCGAGTGGGGAAGGGTCACAGCGACCGGAACGGCGCCGAGCGCTTCATACTGCTTTATGGCAGCCTGTACTGCTGCATTGACCTCGGAATCTATGCCTTCGATGAAATATTCCTTCGGAATGCCTATCTTCAGACCCTTGATATCTTTGCCGATCGATGCCGAAAAATCAGGGGTTGATACCGATGCCGAGGTAGAGTCCATGCGGTCATTTCCCGAGATGACATTCATAAGCATTGCTGCATCTCTCACATTCTTGGTGATCGGGCCGATCTGGTCAAGGGAGGAGGCAAAGGCAACAAGGCCGTACCGCGATACTCTGCCATACGTGGGTTTCAAACCCACAACACCGCAGAGCGCTGCAGGCTGTCTGATCGAGCCGCCCGTATCTGAGCCTAAGGCTGCAATGCATTCGTCCGCTGCGACTGCCGCTGCAGAGCCGCCGCTTGATCCTCCGGGGATCCTTTCCGTGTCCCAGGGGTTGCTGGTTGTTTGGAAGCCCGAGTTCTCGGTTGAAGAGCCCATGGCGAATTCGTCAAGGTTTGTCTTTCCGGTGAGCACATATCCCTGCTCAAGGAGTTTTGCGGTTACCGTGCTTTCATAGGGGGGGATGAAGTTCTGCAATATCTTTGACGCGCAGGATGTGCGAATGCCCGTGGTGCACATATTGTCCTTGATCGCGATCGGGATGCCGGACAGTATTTTTCTGTTTCCTGATGCAATCTCCTGATCGGCTTTTGCAGCCATGCGCAGCGCCTCGTCCTTTGTCAGCGTCAGGTAGGCCCTGATCCTGTCCTCGACCTTGCCGATCCGGTCAAAGACAGATGAGGTGATCTCTTGTGCAGATATTTCGCGTTTTTCGAGCAGTTCTGAAAGTTCAGCAATGCCCATTCTGTATAGATCCAAGAAAAAGCCTCCGCAACGTATGAATTCTCAAAAGTCTAACACCCGCTGTCCGAAGTTTTCAAGCAGAACCTTTTTTCTGAACGCAGGTGGTTTTATTGATAAAACAGGCCTGGCCCCGGCAGCAGCAGCCGGAATTGAATAGCCTGAACATCCTTATATATCTATTAAATAAAACAATCGTCTCTGTCTTTTATTTTGCCCGGCGTATGTGGTATTTTTTTAGACATTAAAAATAATTATAAATCTTATTAATATTTTTAAGTTTTATACGCTTATTAGATTACGTTATAGTTACTGCATTAATTCCCGGAGCAGTTAGTAGCAATTCCCGGTTGTGCAGAAGAAAATTCTCTATTTTAAGAAAGGAGTACCCTAATGCTGATCATTGGAGAGAAGTTGAGCGTCATAGCCAAACGGGTTCGTGAGGCCATGATGAAGAAGGACAAAGGACCGATCCAGGAGATCGCGACGAGGCAGTGGAAGGAAGGGTCTGGCATCATCGATGCAAACATCGGCCCTGCAGAGGATGGAGGCGAGGATCTTATGCAGTGGATGGTGACTACCATACAGGAGGTTGTTCCTCTTCCTGTATGTCTTGATACGACGAACGGGAAGGCGATCGAAGCCGGCCTGAAAGTGCATAACAACCAGTGGGGCAAGGCGCTGATCAATTCGACATCGAATGATCCGGAGCGCTTCCCTATCCTCGAGCTCGGCGCGAAATACAATTGCGATGTCATCGGCCTGACGGTCGGCAAGGGCGGTCTTCCCGCTGATGCAGAGGAAAGAGCCGGTATAGCGGCTGAGATCATGGGGCGCGCAATGGAATACGGACTTCCTCTCGAGAATCTGTATCTTGACCCTCTGGTCCTCCAGATAGCCACAACGCAGGATCAGGCCCGTCACGTAATAGAAGCGGTCAAGCTGTTCCAGCATATTAACGAGCCGGCCATGAAGACGGTCGTCGGGCTGAGCAATATTTCAAACGGCTGCCCAAAGGCACTCAGGCCGATCCTGAACAAACATATGTTCGTCCTGCTTCAGGAAGCGGGTCTGACCGCCGCAATAGCCGATGCCAAGGAGATGGCAGAGGTGAATGAGGAACGGAGCATGATTCTGGATGTGATGGCCGGCAAGGAAATAGCGGACAAGCAGAAGATGGCCGAGATCCGGAAAACGCTCGATGTTATCATGGGAAGGACGCTTTACGCTCATTCATATCTCGAAATGTAATAAACCGTCATGAGTGATGGGTAATGCGTAATGGGTGAAGAAGCGGAAATTTTCAAGGTCTTTTACTCATCACGCATCACACATTACTGATTACGACAAACAGGAGGTTATACCATGGCTTTTACAGCACCAAAAGAGACGTACTCCGGTAAAGTTTATCCGGTGACCATTGGCACGGGTGATAAGGCGGTGACCTTTGGCGGAGAAACTGTACTCCCGTTCCATTCTTTTGAAGGAGAAACACCGAACAGACCGGTCATTGCAATCGAGATACAGGATGTTCCTCCGACAGACTGGCCGGAAAATGCAAAAAAACCCTATGAGGCGGTCAGCAGTGATCCTGTTGCCTGGGCGAAATTTTGTCAGGACGAGTTGAAGGCAAAGGTTATCGCGTTACGGCTTGTAGGAACGCACCCTGACAGGGAGAACCGTTCTCCGGAAGATGCAGCAAAGACGGTGAAGGATGTGCTTGCTGCGGTCCAGGTTCCCCTGATCATTCTCGGAAGCAACCATGCGGAAAAGGATACTGCTGTTCTTGTTGCTGCTGCTGAAGCGGCCAAAGACAGGAACTGTATCATCGGCAAGGCGCAGGAGGCAAACTATAAGACGATTGCTGCTGCTGCCATGGCAAACAACCATAAGCTGATCGCCATGTCAGAGCTTGATATAAACCTTTCGAAGCAGCTGAACATCCTGATCTCCCAGATGGGTTTTGACAAGGAGAAGGTGATCACAGACCCGATGTGCTCTGCACTGGGCTATGGCCTTGAATACACCTACTCGGTCATGGAGAGGATCCGTCTTGCTGCACTGACCCAGAATGATATGACCATGCAGCAGCCGATCTTGGGCGATGTGGGCATGTACGTCTGGAAGGTTAAGGAAACAATTGCATCCGAGGCAGATCTGCCGCAGTGGGGTGCAGCGGAAGAACGGGGTATTGCGTGGGAAGCTGAGACTGCCGGAGCCCTCCTGGTCGCGGGAGCGGAACTCCTCATCATGAGACATCCCAAGGCAATCAAGGCAGTTGAAACGTTAATTGACGAACTGGTCTAAGAAGGAGGAATAACTATGGCTTTATCCGGCGTTGAAATATTTAAACTCTTACCGAAAACAAACTGCAAGAAATGCGGATCTCCTACCTGCCTTGCCTTTGCCATGAAACTTGCGCAGAGACAGGCGAGCATTGACTCCTGCCCTGATGTATCCGAAGAGGCAAAGCAGAAACTGGGTGAAGCCTCAGCCCCGCCTATCCGACCGATTACCCTCGGTGCCGGCGATAAGGCTGTCAAGATGGGTGAGGAGACCGTCCTTTTCCGTCATGATAAGAAATTCGTCAATCCCTGCGCCTTTGCCGTTGAGGTCAAAGACACTTTTTCTGAAGACGAAATAACCAAGATTTGCCAGCAGGTCCTTGATTCCGAGATCGACAGGGTGGGCCAGAAGCTCAGGGTCGACGCTATCATGATATCCAATGCGTCCGGCGATGCAGGCAAGCTTGAGGCGGCTGCAAAGATCGTTGCAGCAAAGGCGGCAGTTGTGCCGGTGATCATCAATACCACGAATCCCCAGGCAGCGGAAGCGGCAGTGAAGCTCTTCAGCGACAAAAAGCCGGTCATATATGGTGCGAATGCATCGAATGCCGAGGCAATGGCAGCTGTTGCCAAGGCGAACAAGGCAACGCTGGGCATTGCAGCGAACGGACTTGATGAGCTTTCCGGACTCACGGAAAAGATCAAGGGGCTCGGGGTTGAGGATATGATCCTGGATTCCGGTGCCCGGAAGGCCAAAGATATCATCGAGCATAATACGCTTATCAGAAGGGCTGCCATCAAGAAAGGCGTAAAATCGGTCGGCTATCCTGTTATCAATTTCATGCAGCATGGGGACAGTCTTGTCGAGGGACTGCTGGCGAGTGTCGGCGTAGCAAAGTATGCGTCGATCATTGTCCTGAGCAGCATCGAGAAATGGAAAAATCTTGCGCTCTTCACCCTCAGGCAGAATATTTACACTGACCCGCAGGTGCCGATGCAGGTCGAGCAGAAGATCTATAACATTGGCGAGCCTACGACGGCATCGCCGCTTTTCATCACCACGAACTTCTCGCTTACGTACTTTATAGTGTCCGGCGAGATCGAGAACAGCAAGGTCGCCAGCAGGCTCGCGGTCATGGACTGCGAGGGTCTTTCGGTTCTTACTGCATGGGCTGCAGGCAAGTTTACCGCCTCGAAGATCGCACAGTTTATCCAGGATAGCGGTGTGGAGAAAGATGTCCCGGGCAAGGAGCTTATTCTCCCCGGTTATGTGGCGATCCTGAGCGGTGCGGTCGAGGAGAAACTCCCGGGATGGAAGATAACAGTCGGCCCGCGCGAGGCGAATGCAATACCGGCATTTTTGAAGGCGAGATAGAATAATACAGAAAAACAGTTGATTATTTTATATTAGACAATCTAATATAACTATTAATAAAACGAATAAGGGGACGGTATGCTACACCGTCCCCTTTTACGAACCAAGAGGAGGCCACGATGTCCAAACTTATCGCTTCTGCAGCCATACGGGGTGCTCAAACGCTCGTTAAACAGGCGGATGAGATGCTCCAGAAGGCGATCGCAGAAAAAGGAAAGGATTTTGTCTTCGAGTTCCCTGATACTGCTTTTTATCTGCCCATGATCTACGCGATGACAGGGTTCCCGGTCAAAACGCTGGGCGACATGAATGTTGCCCTGGGATTTGCGAAGGAACTGCTTCACGACGAGCCCGAGGAGCATGTCTGGAAACCGTATCTCGGCGAGGCGCTTGACTCGGGCATGGCCACGCTCTTTGCCGAAGAGATCCTGCTTGCTGTCAGATATATATACGGCCTTGAGCCTTGCACAGACCCTGAAACAGGGTACGTGTATAACGGATATATCTCCGACACGATCCAGAGAAATCTTGGCGTGCAGCTGGTCGACGGTTCCATGCCGGGTTTTGCTGCGATCATCGGTGCTGCGCCGACCGAAGACATTGCGGTAAGCATGGTCCGTGAACTCCAGGAGAAGAATATCCTCACCTTCCTGTCCGGAGAATCCAACGGTAACAGCGTCACCAAGCAGCTGCTGAAAAAAGGCGTGGAACTGGGGTGGGATGCCAGAATAGTCCCCCTCGGTCCCGGCACAGAACATACACTCTATGCCCTTGATTGGGCGATCCGTGCATCTCTGATATTCGGCGGCAAGAAGCCCGGCGATTTCAAGGGGCATCTGAAATATCAGAAGGACAGGGTCTTTGCCTTTGCGATCGCGCTCGGGCCGTTGGATGACATCAAGTGGAGCACGGGCGCCGGAGCCATCAATATGGGCTTCCCGGCAATAGCGGATACCGATGTCCCGGTTATCCATCCTACCGGCGTCTGCACCTATGAAGAAGTTGACAAGGAATTCGATCATGCCAAGATCGTCCGCCGGGCCATCGAGCTTCGCGGTCTGAAGATCACGGTCGAGAAACCTCCGATCCCGGTCGCATTCGGTCCTGCATTTGAAGGTGAGCGTATCAGGAAGGAAGATACGTTTATCGAGTTCGGCGGACAGAGGACCCCGGCCTTTGAGTGGGTCAGGATGCGCGAACTTGACGAGATCGAAGACAACAAGATTATCGTTGTCGGCGATAACTGGCAGGAGCGGTTCGAGAAGGGCGGTCAGCTGCCTCTGGGACTCCTTATAGAAGTTGCAGGCCGCAAGATGCAGAAGGATTTTGAATCTGTTCTTGAAAGAAAGATACATGCCAATATTAATGAGGCCCAGGGTGTATGGCATATGGGTCAGAGAGATATCAACTGGATTAGAATAAGCAACAATGCGAAGAAGGCAGGTTTTACCCTGGAGCATCTCGGTGTGGTAAATGCTGCCATGACCCATCATCGGTTCAAGTCGATTGTCGATAAGGTCCAGATCACGCTCTTTATCGATGAAGGTGATGTGAAGCAGAAACTCGAGGAGGCGAGGGCAGCTTATAAGGAGCGTGACCACAGACTCGGCAACCTTACCGACGAGGCGGTCGACGTCTTCTATTCCTGTCTGCTCTGCCAGTCCTTTGCGCCGGCACATGTATGCGTTATTACCCCTGAACGCCTTGGTCTCTGCGGCGCGTACAACTGGCTTGATGGAAAGGCAGCGTATGAGATCGATCCTACAGGCGGCAACCAGCCTATTGCGAAGGGTGAATGCCTCGATGCCCGGTATGGGCGGTATAGCGGATCTGACGAGTATCTCAAAAAGGCGACAGGCGGCGCTGTCGAGACGATGAATCTGTATACCCTGATGGAAAACCCGATGACCTCATGCGGATGCTTCGAGTGCATAATTGCTATCGTCCCTGAAGCAAATGGCGTTATGATCGTAAACCGCGGGCATACCGGCATGACACCGGTAGGGATGAAATTTTCGACTCTTGCCGGAACGGTAGGCGGCGGAGCCCAGACCCCCGGATTTATGGGTGTTGGAGTTAACTTTACTACCAGCAAGAAGTTTCTGTTCGGCGACGGCGGGATCAAGCGGCTCGTATGGATGCCGAAGAGCCTGAAGGAGCGGATAGGCGAAGAATTCAAGAAAAGGGCTGAGGAGGCAGGCGTGCCTGACCTTCTTGACAAGATCGCAGATGAAACGATCTGCGAGGACTCTGAAAAATTATTGGAACATCTTACTGCCGTGGGACACCCTGCGCTTGAGATGGATTCGATAATATAGCAATAAACGGAGGAAATCGATGAGCAAGACAGATAAGAAGATAAGAACGGCGCAGCCTGCGGCTGCAGAGATCATAGAAAATATGATCGGTATTGAAACCTGTTTTGACAGGGCCGATAAAATGAAGCCCTGTCCCATAGGGCACGAGGGTGCCTGCTGCAAGAACTGCTATATGGGTCCCTGCCGGCTTGTCGGCAAGAATGCCGAGGAAGAGGCCCGCGGCGTCTGCGGAGCAACACTCCCGGTCGTGGCAGCCCGGTACATGGCCCGCATGATCGCAGGCGGTACTGCTGCTCATGGCGACCATGGACGCGACATGGTCTTTACGCTCCTTGCTGTTGCCGAAGGGCATGCAAAGGACTTCAAGGTCAAGGATGTGAAAAAACTTTACCGGACTGCCGATATCCTCGGGATAGAATTTGAGGGCAGGGAGGTCCATGATGTGGCGAAGGACGTTGCCAATAAGCTCATCGAGGACTTCAGCAGGCAGAAGGGTGAGATGAATTTTGTAAAGCGTGCTCCAAAGAAGACCCAGGAACGCTGGAAAAAATACGGTGTTATGCCCCGCGGTCTTGACCGGGACACGGTCGAGGTCATGGACCGGACCACGATGGGGATGGATGCAGACCCTGATTCTATCCTGACCGCGGCCATACGCTGCGCCCTTGCTAATGGATGGGGTGGGAGCATGATCTCAACAGACGTGACTGATATCCTCTTCGGGACCCCGATGCCGATCAAGGCGGAGGCGAGTCTCGGCATATTCAAGGAAGATGAAGTGAATATCGTTGTCCATGGTCATGAACCTTCTCTTGCCGAGATGATCGTTGAGGCGGTAAGTGAACCTGAACTCATTGCCTATGCCCAGACAAAGGGTGCAAAGGGTATCAACCTCGGCGGCATGTGCTGTACGGCAAATGAAGTGCTGATGAGGCATGGCATTGCGACAGCCGGCGGCTTTACGAACCAGGAGCCTGCTATCATGACCGGACTGATCGATGCCTTCACGGTCGATGTCCAGTGCATCATTCCGGCCATTGTTGATGTGGCAAAGAAGTTCCATACCATCGTCATCACGTCATCTGACAAGGTGAAGATTCCGGGCGCCACCCACATCCCCTTTGACGAGCATATTGCGAAGGATCAGGCCCGCCAGATCGTCAGGATGGCAATCGATAATTACCCCAACAGGACGAAGAAGGGCAGCCATGTTACTGAGAAGTTCCCTCTGATCGGAGGCTTCTCTCACGAGTATATCGAGTATATGCAGGGCGGCAAATGGAGAGGATCCTTCAGACCGCTCAATGATGCTATCATGGCTGGCCGCGTGCGCGGTGTTGTAGGACTTGCCGGTTGTGACAACCCCAGATGGCCTTCGACAAGTGTTCACAAATATCTGGCAACTGAACTGATCAAAAATGATGTCTTGATCGTATCGACCGGCTGCAGCTCTGCTGCCTGCGGCGGTTCGGGGTACCTGACTCCTGAAATGGCTCTTGAGAATGCCGGTCCCGGACTCAGAGAGGTCTGCGAGGCGATCGGCATACCGCCGATCCTTCACCTTGGAGCATGCGTTGATAACTCGCGCATACTTACGATCGCAAGTGCAATGGCTGCTGAAGGTGGTCTGTCCGACGAGATCGGCGGCATGCCTGCGGTGGGCATTGCCCCTGAGTTTATCACCGAGAAGGCTATATCTATCGGTGTTTATTTTGCAGCCTCCGGAGTTCCCTGTATCTTCGGCGGTGAATCTCCTGTCAAGGCGTCAAAGGAAGTTACCCGGATCATGACCGAGGTCTGGATGGAGCGGTTTAAAGGTGCGCTGGTCTTTGAGCCTGATCCTGAGAAGATGCTCGCTCTTGCCCTGGATTACATCGATAAGGCTCGTGAGAATCTGAAACTGAAGAAATATGAGCCGGGCAAGTTCGGCACTGAGAAGGTCCTTATGGATATGGCTGCAAGGCGTGAGATCAGGGGGCATGCAGGTCTGTAAAGCGAACACCCCTTAATGTTGTAACAAAAAGGCCCCTGTTCATCTGAACAGGGGCCTTTTTTGTGAAATCACAACGTAAAGCTGACTTATTCCCAGGCTGCCTCGCCCTTCAGAAATTTGTTGATATCGGCAGCAGCACGTTTGCCTGCGCCCATGGCGCTGATGACGGTCGCTGCACCGGTTACGACATCGCCGCCTGCCCAGACACGCTTCTTCTTTGTCCTTCCTGTTTCATTGTCAGCGACTGCGGTCCCGTATTTGGTTCTTTCAAGACCTTCAGCATCAACAAAAACGATTGGGTTCGGGTTTGTGCCAAGTGCCATGATCACCGTGTCGATCTCCATGTCGAATTCCGATCCCTTGATCTCTACCGGCTTTCTCCTGCCCGAAGCATCCGGTTCGCCCAGTTCCATGCGCACGCAGCGGAGCGCACGTACTTTTCTCTTGTCATCACCGAGGATCTCGATTGGATTGGTAAGGAAGTCAAATATCACACCTTCCTCCGCTGCATGGTGCACTTCTTCTGCTCTCGCCGGAACCTCATCCTTGGAGCGGCGGTATACGATATGCGCCTCGCCGGGAGACCCTCCGGTCTTTTTTGCCTCTAAAGACATGAGTCTCTGACTGCATCTAACCGCGTCCATCGCAACATTGCCTGCGCCGATCACTGCGACCTTTTTTCCTAATTTTACCGGTGTGTCATAGTCGGGAAACTGGTATGCCTTCATCAGGTTCACCCGCGTGAGAAACTCGTTAGCCGACATGACGCCGTTCAGATTGATTCCCGGAATGCGCATGAACGACGGGAGTCCTGCGCCGGTGCCGAGGAATACCGCATCGAAATCACTCAGCAGCTCATCGAGGGTGAAGGAGCGGCCTATCACATGGTCTGTCTTGATATCTATACAGAGGCACTCGGCTGCGTAACTGATCTCGCCGTGGACGACGCTCTTGGGGAGCCTGAATTCAGGGATGCCGTAGATCAGAACCCCGCCCGGCCCGTGCAGGGATTCAAAAAGCGTTACATCATGACCTTCCCGTGCAACGTCAACGGCACAGGTGAGGCCTGCAGGGCCTGAGCCGACAACCGCAACCTTCTTGCCCGTTTTGGGGGCCTTTACCATTGGGCATGTGCGTTGGCTGAGTTCGTAATCCCCGACAAAACGCTCAAGCCTTCCTATGGCGACCGCCTCGCCTTTCTTGGAGAGTATGCAATTTCCCTCGCACTGGACTTCCTGCGGACATACACGTCCGCAGACCGCCGGAAGGTTGTTCTTGACCTTCATCCATTTAACGGCCGTAACCATGTCGCCTTCGCGCAAGGCCTTGATAAATTGCGGTATCAGGACGCCGACCGGGCAGCCCTGCACGCATTTGGGGTCCTTGCACTGCAGGCAGCGCTCTGCCTCTTCTTTTGCCGTCTCCAGTGTATAGCCGAGAGCAACCTCTTCGTAGTTGCTGCTCCTCACTACAGGGTCCTGGTTCGGCATCTCGTGCCGTTTTATCTTCATGCGTTCTGCAGGTTTCAGTTCAGCCATTATTCCCTCCCCTTTACGGTAGCGCCGTCGATCCTGCACTTGTGCTCATAGTGCTCAACAGCCAGCTTCTCTTCATCTTTATAGAACGAAAGCCTGGAGAGGAGGTTATCCCAGTCGACCTTATGGCCGTCAAACTCGGGGCCGTCGACGCAGACAAATTGCGCGCCTTCCTCCAGGAGCACTCTGCAGCCCCCGCACATGCCGGTGCCGTCGATCATGATCGTGTTCAGGCTCACAATGGTCGGGACATTGTAGGGTTTGGTGGTTAGCGTCACAAACTTCATCATAATGGCGGGACCGATGGCCCAGACCTTGGCGATAGTATTAGCCTTGTTGTCGAGAATTTCTTTCAGAGGTTCTGTCACCAGCGATTTTCTGCCGTGCGAGCCGTCATCCGTGCAGATGATCAGTTCATCAGAAACAGCCCGCATCTTTTCTTCCCAGAAGAGCAGTTCCTTTGTGCGGGCGCCGATAATGGATATAACCTTATTGCCTGCCTCTCTCAGCGCACGTGCGATCGGATAGATCGGCGCGATGCCGACGCCTCCTCCCATACAGACCACGGTGCCGAAGTTCTCGATCTCAGTGGGATGGCCGAGCGGGCCGGCAAAGGATGCCAAAGAATCACCGGGGTTAAGCTTGCCAAGCTGGATGGTCGATTTGCCGAGTTCCTGAAAGATTATGGTTATCGAACCTTTTTCGCGGTTGTAATCGGCAATGGTCAGGGGGATGCGTTCGCCGAACTCGTCGATGCGAACGATCACGAACTGGCCGGCCGCTGCCTTTCGGGCAACATGCGGCGCTTCAATATCCATAAGTTTTACCACATTGCTCAATACCTCTTTACTGAGTATCTTGTACACTGGTTCCTCCTCGCTATTAACACCGGACAGGCCGCGTCTGATTTATAAGATATATTAATATATTCATAAGAAAAAGTGAAACGAAAAAGCATGATTTTTCTGACGCAAGAGAGAAAACCCTTTGTTTTAAAAAAAATATTTTGTTCAGAATCTGCGGCTGGAGACAATATCCCTGGAGCTATATTTGCTGCTTATCGGATTTATAATTTTATTAAATAATTCAATAACAAATCGGCTAAATTATGTGTTAAAGTCAAAATCCGTAATTAGACGGATGGGTGCAGATAGCACCGGCAGCAAGAGGCAGTTATAGAATGCTCAGTTGAGGTGAAACCATGAACGTAGAAGAAGTTAATGTCGATGTCGATGAGGTGATCGGTAAGGTAGGCGCGATCCTCTGCGAGCATGACCGGAAAAAGGGAGTCCTTATCCATACCTTCCAGAAGATCCAGGAGGAGCATGGATATCTGCCTGAAGATATTCTCAATCAGCTTGCAAAGAAACTTTCGCTGCCTCTTGCAGAAGTGTACAGCGTTGCAAGTTTCTATAAGCAGTTCCATTTTTCTCCCCGCGGCAGAAAGGTTGTCAGGGTCTGCATGGGAACAGCCTGTCATGTTAGGGGAGCAAAGAAGGTCCTAGACGCCATTGAGGGGGAGTTCGGCATCAGGGATGGGGAGACTACGCCCGACCTTGCCATGACGCTCGAAACAGTCGGCTGCGTCGGTTGCTGCGGACTGGCTCCTGTTGCAACGATAAATGAGGATGTTGTCGGAGACATCGGCAAGAAGAAACTGAACGATATGATCAAGTCAATTAAAGAGGACTAACCGATGAGCAGACTGAACAGCATAGATGATCTGACAAAGCTGAGAAGACAACTGAAGGGAGAGACCTTTATCCCGGACAAGAACAGGGTGAGAATATGCTGCGGCACTGCCTGCGTTGCTTCCGGATCAAAAAAACTGGTGAAGGAACTCGAGGCAGAGTCAGCAGGAAAAGGCATAGAGCTTGAGGTTGTCAAGACCGGATGCCAGGGCCTCTGCCAGAAAGGTCCGGTAATGAGCGTTGAGCCGCATGGCTTTTTCTATCAGAAGGTGAAGCCGGATGATGCGAAAAATCTTATCGCACATACGTTTTCTGCCGGGACATCGCTCCGGTCTCTTTTATACAGGGATTCGATCATGACCAGTCCTGTTGAAGAGGTCCAGAATGTTCCGTTCTATAAGAAGCAGCTCAGAATAGCTCTGAGGAATAATGGCAGGATAGACCCGAACAATATTCACCATTACCTTGCAGTCGGCGGGTACACCGCCGCTGAAAAGATGTTCGGCTCCATGACCTCTGATAGCGTTCTGCATGAGATCGACAGGGCGAACCTCAGAGGAAGGGGCGGCGCGGGATTCCCTGCCGGCAAAAAGTGGGCACATACGAATAAATCCCCGGAAAAGACACGGTTTGTCATCGCAAACGGTGATGAGGGCGACCCCGGAGCATTTATGGACCGGGCGATCATGGAGGGCGATCCGCACAGTCTTCTGGAAGGCATGCTCGTCTGCGCT
Organism: Nitrospirota bacterium; assembly: GCA_016214855.1. Lineage (NCBI taxonomy): Bacteria > Pseudomonadati > Nitrospirota > Nitrospirota bacterium. The sequence continues at coordinate 39,193 of JACRMT010000008.1, forward strand.
TATGCGCTCAAGGCACATTACGGGTTCATCTATGTCAGGCACGAATACCCCCTGGCGGTTAAGAACCTGAAATTGGCGATCAAACAGGCTGAGGAACTTGGTCTGCTTGGCGAGAATATCCTCGGAACAGGGTTTGATTTTATTGTGGATATCAGAGAGGGTGCAGGCGCGTTTGTCTGCGGCGAGTCGACCGCACTGGTCGCATCGATCGAAGGCGAGCGGGGATTCCCGCGGCCGCGGCCGCCGAGGCTCTCAGAGGTTGGAGGCGGGCTATGGGGATATCCGAGCAATCTGAACAATATCGAGACCTATGCCTGTATGCCCCCGATCATCGAGAAGGGCGCTGACTGGTTCCTGGGTATCGGCACCACGACATCGCCGGGGACCAAGGTCTTTGCGGTGACCGGCAAGGTGAAGAACACCGGACTTGTCGAAGTGCCTATGGGCACTACATTGAGAGAGATCATTTATGATATCGGCGGCGGCATCCTTGACGACAAGGAATTCAAGGCTATTCAGACAGGAGGGCCCTCCGGAGGGTGTCTGCCTGCGGCCCAGCTTGATCTGCCGGTAGATTTTGATTCGTTGTACCGGGTCGGCTCCATGATGGGGTCAGGAGGTATGGTTGTCCTTGATGAAGAGACCTGTATGGTTGATGTTGCCAAATACTTCCTCTCCTTTACCCAGTCGGAATCATGCGGCAAGTGTCCTCCCTGCAGGGTCGGCACCTATCAGATGCTGCAGATACTGGAACGCATAACGACCGGCCATGGTGAGCACGGCGATATTCAGCGCCTGATCGACCTCGGCAAGCTTATTCAGAAGGGTTCCCTCTGCGGTCTTGGCCAGAGTGCTCCCAATCCTGTCCTGAGCACGATCAAATATTTCAGGCACGAGTATGAAGAGCATATCTATGACAATTACTGCAGGTCAAATGTCTGCAGCAATACAGGGGTCTTCCTGATTCATCAGCCTGACTGCATCCGCTGCGGTCTCTGCAAAAAGGCCTGCGCCTTTGACGCAGTGAAGGAGACGAAAGACATTTACACGATCGACCGTCAGTACTGTACCAAGTGCAAGGCATGTTATGCTGTCTGCCCTGTCGGCGCGGTCAAGATCAAGAAACAGAGCGTGGTAAAACTGGAAGAACAGTTCAGGATTCCTACGGATAAATTAGAGGTCCTTGAAAGGAGGGCGAAGATGACACTGAAGGATGTATTAAGTTCCAAGCCGATGAAGGTCTTTACCTGCAAGAAGGACTGCAAGCTTGCAGATGCGGTGACGCTCATGGACGGCAACAACATCGGTTCGCTGCTGGTTGTCGACGATAAGGAGAACCTCCTCGGCATATTCACCGAGAGGGATATCATGCACTGCTTTGCCAAGAAGGTCGCGATGAACGATGAGCTCATGGGCAATGTCATGACCGCAAATCCTATAACACTTGATTCATCGGTCGATATTGCGGTCGCTGTGCAGCTCATGTCAGACAAGAAGATCAGGCACCTCCCCGTGACCGAGGATGAGAAGATCGCCGGCATGATCAACTACCGGGACCTTGTTTCCTATCTGCTCCCTGAAGTTATTTACATGGCAGAGGATATGTAGCGGGGTAACCACAATGACAGAACCGATAAAAGAACCAAAAGTAGAAGATATAAAGACTGCGGCAGAGGAAAAAGCCTGTCCTGTCCAGAAGGCGCTCTATTTTGTGACCGAATTTCTGGCAGGACCGATGTGCGGCAGATGTTTTCCCTGTGCCATGGGCAGTTATGAAGCGAGGATAAGGCTCCAGAACCTGGTAGACGGAAAAGGCGTCGAGGCTGATCTCCTTGCCTTGAAAAGAATTGCAACGGACATGATAGAGGCCTCGTTCTGCAAAAAGGGGAAGGATACCGGCAAATTCATCCTTGACTGGATGGCGACGGATGTATACCAGGAGCATGCTGAAGGCAGGTGTCCTGATATGCAGTGCGCGAGCCTGATCGAATACCGCATCCTTCCGGAGAAGTGCACCATATGCGGTGACTGCAAGGATGTCTGCAAGAACCTGGCAATATTCGGCGAGAAGAAAAAGCCGTACAAGTCAGGCTATTTCCCGTTCGAGATACGGCAGAAGCGCTGCACCCGGTGCGGTGAATGCATCAAGGTCTGTCCGGTAGAAGCGATCGTTCTCGTTGCTGCAAATGCAAAAGAGCCTGTTGGCGTTTAGAAACTATGAGTATATTTTTTTACGGAGGTCTCAATGGCTAAGACAATTAATCTGACGATAGATAACCGGGCGGTCCAGGTCGCCGAAGGAACGAACCTCATCGATGCCGCAGCAGCGGCCGGTGTGCATATCCCGAATCTCTGCTACATGAAGGGCATGAAGGGCATCGGCGCATGCAGGCTCTGCCAGGTCGAGGTTGAGGGCATGAAGGCCCCGCTGATCGCCTGCACCTCCAGGGCGCGGGAAGGCATGGTCGTCAGGACCGACACCGACGCAGTGCAGGAGACCAGAAAGTTTGTTATCGACCTTATTCTTTCGATGCATCCCCTTGACTGCATGACCTGCACGAAGGCAGGTGTCTGCAATCTGCAGAAATACGCGTACGATTTTGAATTAAAGGAGTCTACGTTTACCCGCAAGAAGTTCGGGTACCCTGTTGATTCCGCCAACCCGTTCATCAAACGCGACCCTGACTACTGCGTGCTCTGCGGCAGGTGCGTGCGCATCTGCAAGCATCAGGGCACAGAGGTCCTTGATTTTAACGGCAGGGGAGTCGGCTCACGGGTAGTTACAGCCCAGGATAAGCCGCTTCAGGAGTCTTCCTGCACATTCTGCGGCAGCTGTGTGGATGTCTGTCCGGTCAATGCCCTCCTTGAGGCTGACCGCTGGAGAAAGGGCCGGGAATGGGAGTACGAAAAGACGGATTCGGTCTGCCTTTCCTGCGGAAGCGGCTGCAGCATAACGGTCAGCAAAAAAGACGGCGGCGTGATAAAGATTAACAGCGGTTCTCCTGACGGCAGCATTGAGCGCACCATATGTGCGATCGGAAGGTTCGGCTTTGATAGTCTGTACAGCGAGATGCGCGTTACCAGGCCGATGAAAAGGGTTGGCGGCGAACTGCAGGAGACGACATGGGAAGATGCAACAAAGATCGTGGCTGATCAGTTAAAGGCGGCCGGTGAAGATGCAGCCTTTGTTTCAACCGGAGCGATCCTGAACGAAGACGCAGCCCTGCTGAAGAAACTCGCCGAGGGTGTGAAGACAAAGAATATTGATTCGACCGTCAGCCTGTATTCCTCCCATGATGCGATGAAGAGCGGCGGCACCGATCTTGAAGAGGCTGATCTAATCGTGCTTGCAGGCATTGCGCCTGACCAGTGGAAACGAGTATTGCCTGCTCTTGACGCTGCAGTGAGGAAGAGGGTCAACAATGGGGCGAAACTTATCGTCATTAACTCGGCCGAGCCGAAGATCGGATCAAAGGCCTCGGTCTTCCTGAACGGCGACGAAGTCAAGATGCTGATGGAACTCGGACAGGCTGTCATATCAAAAGGCACAAAGGCACCCAAGGAGATGGTAGAGGCCCTGGCCCCGGTCAATCCTTCGGACAATGCCATGAATGCAGCAGACCTGTTCCTGGCTGCAAAGATGCCGGTGATCCTGGCTGCTCCATCCTTATACAAGGCTGCGGCAAATCTTTCGCTGATCAAGGGTGAGGCTGTTGCGGTTCCCCTTGAAGCGAATGCAAAAGGCGTGGTGGCAATGGGCATGACCTCCAGCGGCAAGAAGTTCAGTGATATTGTGGCGTCATCGACCAAAGCTCTGTATGTGGTCGGAGAGATCCCGATCAGCAAGAGGCCTGATACGGGTTTCCTTGTAGTACAGGCTTCTCATATGACCGAACTCGCCATGCAGGCTGATGTTGTCTTTCCGGCAACTCCTGCACTGGAATCTGAAGGAACGATCATTGACTGGCTCGGCAGGATCAGGCAGGTGAATATGGCATCGGCTCCTTCAGGTCAGGCAAGGCAGAACGGCGCGATCTTCGCGGCCGTTGCCGAGGCAATGGGCTCAGCCCTTAAGCCGGTGAAGGATGCAGACGTCAAGAAGGCTGTGAAGGCAAAAACAAAGGTCTCATTCAGTGCCTTTAAGAAGGACGCTGGCCATGACATTGACGCCGGGAAGCTCATGGAGGAGACGAATAAGATGACTGTTAACGGTTCAAGGCTTCTCTGGCTTAAGGAGTTGGACGCCTGCTCAGTAACAGCGTAATCTCAAATTGCAGTGAAGGCGCGTCCTTTTGGACGCGCCTTTTTTATTTGGCTGTATTGATTTGTCAGATACCATGAAAAGCGACCTTTCAGCCTGACAGCCTGTGACTTCTCCGTTCTGTTTCGGGTAAAATAATACCCTTTTTAAGCAATCCGTCGTAAGGAGCGAATCATGAAGAAATACGTCATCGCGGCCTGCAGCATCCTGCTGCTCACAGCGGGATCAGCGGCTTATGCCTATGATGAGACCTACGAAAAGGCAATGAAGCATTTTAAAGGCAGGGAGTATAAACGCGCTATCCCCTACCTTGAGGGCTATGCTGTTCAGAAGCCTGACCCTGCGGTCTATTACATGCTTGGCTATGCCTATTACGAGCTCAGGAATTTTGAGCGTTCAAATGAGTATTTTGAACAGGCTTTTCTGATCGATCCTGAATTTTCATCAAATAAAGTGCCTGCTCACTTAGGACTCTCATCTGAGGAACAGGGCCTTATTCACGAAGCACTTGCGCTGTCCGGTGCAAAGAAGCAGATGGAGAACTATGCCGAGATCCTGGGCAGCGCTATCCCGCAGTTCCGATCAGGTATGAGTGACGGAAAACAGAATGATGATATCCTCGTGTTTCTCAGGGACTCGTACAAGATCAACAGGATTTATCCCCCTGTGGTAGACATATTCAATGCACGGTTCAATAAAAAATATCTGTCTTCCGTTATTGAGTGGCTCAAGACGCCGTTGGGGAAAAAAAGCGCTGGTCTCGAAGTTGCTGCCAACATGCCTCAGATGATCAATAGATCAGCTGCTTTTCGTGAGGAATATGACCGCATGAAGGAAGCTCGCAAGCAGAGCATCAGACATATGGAAAAAGCAGTGCGCTCGACTGAACTGAACGTTGATATCGTCGCTGCTTCTCTTTTTGAGATGCTGAAGGGCATGCAGGTCAGGATGCGGGGCAGCAGCAAGATGAATTCGGAAGAGATCGACGCTCTTGTCGGCAAGGTCAGAGGCGTCCCCAGGGTGCAGCTTACGCGGGATCTGCTTGTCTCTCTCGCGTTTACCTACCGCAGCCTTACTGATGAGGAGCTCGATGAGGTTGTGCGGTTTTACCGGTCACCGGAAGGCAGATGGTTCAATGATACCAGCATGGAAGCGATCAGTTCTGCTATTGGCAAGGCATCGCGGGAAGTGGGTGAAAAAATGGGCGATGCCCTTCTGGTGAAAAGAGTGATGTTGTAAGTAACGGCTCGGGTTGTAGGGTCTGAGGCCTGTTAGTCGCAACACCGGAATGCATGCCAGAGTGTCCTTCAGAGGATAAATAACCCTGAGACGATCCACCGGAGCAGCAATTATTTCCTAACGGGTAATCCTTCTTCTTGCGGGTGTTCTTGCCGGTACGGTTTCGATATCCTGCGCTGAGGCTGAGTCATATGCCTCAAGTTTCTGCTGTATCTGCCTGACCATGTCTCTGCCGATCTTTTCTGTTTCAGTCCTGACAAAACGTTCAATGATTTTTTCTGCATTTTCCGCTTCTTTATCGCTGAGAGCGAGATAGGCTATCTCGCTGAACTGCCGGACAATATCATCGTTTGTATCGTCCTTGATGATCTTTATCCTGCCATGTGCACGTTCAAGGAGCGTTGTAATATAGTTTTTCCAGAGCTCCTTTTCCATAGGGTTAAGAGCGGAATCATCAGTAAGGGCAGGAAGAGTAATAGTAAGATTATATGCCAGTGCCAATCCGGAGATCGTGAAATCGCAATGGACCTTCTCATTTTCCTCATCCGGTTCGAGACTGAAGGAAAAGTCGTAGGTCCACCCAAGGTTCCAGTCGTATGTTGAAGGCTGCCTTCGTCTTGTTTTTGCATTGAGCGGGCTGTTTTCTTCAGTTGATTTTACTATTTCGGCAAAGGTCTTGCCAAAAACGGGGTAAAACTCATAATGGACGTCAGGACGAAGTTCTATGCCCTCGGGCACGGAATATTTCTTCATCTTTTGTGACTGGGGGGGAGACAGTCTTCTTTCCGCGGGGAGAAGCCTGCCTGTCCGGTCAAAATGCTGAGATATTTCTGACTCCGACAGAGAGGCCGAAGCCAGCACCATGATACAGGCTGAAACGAATCTGCTCAGTTTCATATTTTAAGGATACTATGCTTTCTGCGCGAAAGCAAATGGAGGCTAATTTTAGGCCTAATTTGTTACAATATCACTCTCGAAATTACCAGTATCAAGGTGACCTGCTTACGATGGAAGACCTGTATAGCGTAAAACTGCCTGTATTTGAAGGGCCTCTTGACCTTCTCCTGCATCTTATCCGGGAGAACAAGGTGGATATCTATGATATTCCCATATCCCTGATCACGGGCCAGTATCTCCACTACATCGAGATGATGAAGGAACTGGATCTCGAGATCGCCGGTGAATTCATTGTTATGGCAGCTACCCTTATCCATATAAAGTCCAGGATGCTTCTCCCTGCTGACGAGGAGGCTCCTCTCGAGGAGGTGGAAGACCCGAGACTTGAACTTGTACAGAGACTGCTTGAATATCAGGCATATAAGGATGCTGCGTCGATCCTGAAGGAAAAGGAAGATGACGCGCTTAAACTCTTCGCGAGAGAAAAGACCGAATTCGACGAAGAAAAATCCGAAGAGCAACAGGAACTTTATCTCTTTGATATAAATCTTTTTGATCTGCTTGGTGCCTTTAAAAAGATCCTGGACAATGCTCCGCCTGAGGTCAGGACCATCACCAAGGAGACGCTTACGGTCAAGGACCGCATCATGCATATTGCCGAAATACTGGAGAGCGTCGACACGATCAGGTTCGAGGACCTCTTCGCCGGCACCACGAGCAGGGTTCAGCTCATCGTAACGTTCCTTGCGCTCCTTGAACTGCTCAGGCTTGGCATGGCAAGGGTCTATCAGGAAAAAGACTTCGGCAGTATCTGGGTCATTAATCCGCAGAAACAGATGCCTATGTCTCTGGAGCAGACAGCAGCCAGGATCTCTGAACCTGCAGAACAGCCTGTCGGGCAGTCTTCTGTTGAGCAGGGTTCTCAGGGTCAGTCAGATCCTCAAAAAAATAACGATAAGGTGGTATTGAAACCGGTCATGACAAGAGATTTCAAGGATACGCTTAATCTTCCGCAGACGGATTTTCCCATGAAGGCGAATCTTGCACAGAGGGAACCCGAGATGCTCAGGGCATGGGACGAAAAAAATATCTATACGAGGATACAGGAGCAGAGCAGGGGCCGCAAGTCCTATATCCTTCATGACGGACCGCCGTATGCGAACGGTAATATCCATATGGGCCATGCCCTGAACAAGATCCTGAAGGACATCATTGTCAAATATAAGAGCATGAAGGGCTTTTCAGCACCCTATGTTCCGGGATGGGACTGCCATGGTCTGCCGATCGAACTGCAGGTGGACAAGAACCTCGGAGACAGAAAAGACAGCGTTAATCTTATTGAGAAGAGACAGCTCTGCAGGGAATATGCAGAGAAGTTCGTCGGTCTGCAGAGGGATGAGTTCAAGCGCTTGGGTGTGTTCGGCGACTGGGAACAGCCCTATCTTACGCTGACCTATGGATATGAGGCTTCGATCGTCAGGGAGTTCTGCCGGTTTGTGAAAAACGGGTATGTGCATAAAAGGAAGAAGCCCGTGCATTGGTGCCCCTCCTGCGTTACTGCGCTGGCAGAGGCTGAGGTTGAATATGCAGACAAGGAATCTCCTTCGGTCTTTGTGAAGTTCATGCTGAATGATGATAATGCGGCGGTATTTGCGCCGGAGTTGAGAGGGAAGAAGGTCTTTGTGCTTATCTGGACCACAACGCCCTGGACCCTTCCGGCAAATCTTGCGGTGGCATTCCATCCTGAGCTGCAATATGCAGCAGTCGAGCAGAATGATGAAGTCTATATTGTTGCCGAAGGCAGGCTTGAGGCCTTGAAAGAGAGGATAGGACTCATCGGCAATGTTCTTGCAAAGAGGCTCGGCAAAGACCTTGAGGGCATAGAGGCTCAGCATCCCTTTATTGATAGAATATCAAAGGGTGTGTTGGGGGATTTTGTCTCTTTGGAAGAAGGCACCGGTGTTGTCCATATTGCACCAGGTCATGGCGAGGATGACTATCTGGTCGGCCTGAAATACGGCCTTGATATCTATGCGCCTGTGGATGACGGCGGCAAATTTACAAAGCCGGCCGGCGATCTTCAGGGGCAGTTCGTGTTCAAGGCAAACAGCGTGATTATAGAGACTCTGAAGTCCCGTAATGCGCTTATAAAAGAAGAGAAGATCACCCATTCCTATCCGCATTGCTGGCGGTGCAAGAAGCCGGTCATCTTCCGTGCAACAGAGCAGTGGTTCATATCTGTTGAGCACGAGGGCCTGCGTAAAAAGTGTCTTGAAGAGATCGATAGGGTGAACTGGGTGCCTGCATGGGGCAGAGACAGGATCTATAACATGGTCGCCGGCCGGCCCGATTGGTGCATATCCCGCCAGCGCAGCTGGGGCGTCCCGATCACGATCATACAATGCAGTGACTGCGGCGAGTTCGTGAAGGATGAGGCTGTACTCGATAATATTGTGAGCCAGGTCGAAAAAGACGGAGCAGACGTCTGGTTCATAAAAGAGGCAAAGGAGTTCCTTCCTGAGGGATATGTCTGCACAAAATGCAGTTCTTCCGAGTTCCGCAAGGAGACGGACATCCTTGATGTCTGGTTCGATTCCGGTGTGAGTCACGCTGCGGTCATGGAGAATGACCCCAGGTTGAGCTGGCCTGCTGATCTGTATCTCGAAGGCAGTGACCAGCACCGCGGCTGGTTCCAGAGCTCTCTCCTGGCGTCGGTCGGAACACGGGGCACTGCCCCGTACCGGTCTGTGCTGACCCACGGGTTCGTTGTTGACGGAGCAGGCAAGAAGATGTCGAAGTCGCAGGGCAATGTGATCGCTCCCCAGGAGATCATCAAAAACTTCGGCGCCGAGATCCTGCGTATCTGGGTATCTGCTGAGGATTATCGCGATGATATCAGAATTTCGAAGGAGATCCTGAACCGTCTGACCGAGGCATACAGGAAGATCAGGAACACCAGCAAGTTCCTGCTGAGCAATCTCTTTGATTTTGATCGTCAGGATCATTCAGGCCAGCTGCAGGAGATCGACCGCTGGGCCCTCTGCAGGCTCCAGGGTCTGATCGCCAGGGTCACAAAGGCATACGAGAACTTTGAATTTCATGAGGTCTTTCATGCTATCCATAATTTTTGTGTTGTTGATATGAGCTCGATCTATCTCGATATTCTCAAGGACCGGCTCTACACTGCAAAGGCAGATGCTGTTGAGAGGCGTGCAAGCCAGTGGGTTTTGGCAGAGGTCCTTTCCGTACTGACGCGTCTTATGGCGCCGGTGCTGACCTTTACCGCAGAAGAGGTCTGGGGATATATAACAAAACAGAATACAGCAGTCAGCAGTCAGCAATCAGCAGGTTCTGTATTTATAGCGTCATTTCCTGAAGTCGATGAAAGATTTGTTGATGCAGAGCTGGATGAACGCTGGAAAAGATTGCTCACGCTGCGCGATGAGGTGAACAAGGCGCTTGAGATCAAGAGGGCTGAGAAGTTTATCGGCAACTCCCTTGAAGCAAAGGTGAGGCTCTATCTTCCTTCTGAATACCGGCAGCTTGCTGAACAATACGCAGCGTTCCTGCCGATGTTCTTCCTTGTTTCTGCGGTAACCCTGAGCGGTGATGTCCTGTCTGAAGCTCATGAGGGAACCGTGATCAAGGGACTTTATGTGCTGGTAGAGCGGTCAGCAGGAAGCAAATGCCAGAGGTGCTGGAACTGGTCTGAGAGTGTCGGCACCTTCAGCGATATCCCTGAGGTCTGCGACAGATGCTACGACGCGGTTAAATGAAGGCTAATAATTGATAGGCAATATACTCATAAATCTCCCCTCGCCCCTCTTTGCTAAAGAGGGGTATGTCCTCCCTTTGTCAAAGGGAGGGGGGGAGGGATTTTTTCCATATTCTGAAATTCCTAACGTAGACCTATGAATACATGAAAAAAAGAATCACGCTTTCTCTGATCATTGCATTAGCCGTTGTTGTCCTTGACCAGATTACAAAATATCTTGCCAGGACTCATATTGGCGCTTACGAGAGCATAGAGCTACTGCCTTTGCTGAATCTGGTCAATGTGCAGAACAGGGGCGCTGCCTTTGGCATGTTCAGGAGTTTCGGGAACCTCTTCTTCATCTCTATTTCCGTTGCTGCACTCGTCTTCATGTCATGGGTCATCGTAAAGGACAAGGAAGACCACCGCATCTTTGCCCTGCTTGCAGGGGGCGCTGCAGGCAATCTTATTGACAGGCTGACTCTCGGATACGTTGTCGACTTTGTTGACATAGCCGTGGCCGGGCATCACTGGCCTGCATTCAATGTTGCAGATTCCGCTCTTTCGATCGGCATGGTATTCATGGCCATCAGCATCCTGAGGAAAAAGAGTTAATGTTTCCGGTTCTTATCAGAATAGGCCCGCTCACGATCCATACCTATGGATTCATGATCGCTTCTGCGTTTCTGCTCGGCTTGTGGCTTGCCCTCAGACAGGCAGCGCGGGAAGGATTGTCGAAGGAAAAGATCTCGGATCTCGGCTTCTATGCGCTCTTCTCCGGTATCATAGGCGCGCGGATCCTCTTCATCGCAACCAACTGGCCGCATTTCTCCGAACATCCAGTTGACATGATCAAGATATGGGAGGGCGGGCTTGTCTTTTACGGCGGCGTCATCTTCGCATTGCCCACTGTCCTATGGTATGCAAAGAAACAGGGGCTCAAGCTCTGGCAGACCATTGATGTTTGGGCTCCGTCCATTGCGGTCGGTCATGCCATAGGAAGGCTCGGCTGCTTCTGCGCCGGCTGCTGCTACGGCAAACCGACTGACCTTCCGTGGGCAGTCACCTTCAGCAACCCTGAATCCCTTGCGATCCTTGGTGTGCCTCTTCATCCGACCCAGCTCTATGAGTCCGCTGCCGAACTGCTGAACTTCGCCCTTCTCCTTCTTATCAGAAAAAAGAAGACATTTCATGGCCAGGTCTTCTGGATGTATGTCCTAAACTATTCGATCATCAGGGCCCTGATCGAGCTTTTCAGGGGGGATATCGAGAGGGGTTTTGTGATGCCAGGCATTTCGACCTCACAGGGTATTAGTATCGTGATGTTCCTTACTGCCGTTGCGTTTCTCTTGAAACTCAAACGAACTAAGATCTGATTAAAGCGCCAGATATGCCTTTGGATTGAGGTCAAGGCCGGCTGACTCGTTTTTTAGAAAGCGGTGATAGCCAGCTGCAGCGATCATGGCAGCATTGTCTGTGCAGAGCGCAACAGACGGTATGAATACCTCAACATGGTTTTTCTCTCCCATTTCTTTCATCTTCTGCCTCAGGCCGCTGTTTGCAGATACGCCGCCTGAAAGCGTAACCCTTCGGATACCGGTCTTATCCACAGCCCATTCAGCCTTCCTGACGAGTACTTCCACAACTGCTGCCTGAAACGATGCTGCAATATTTGCCAGTGATGAGTGATCAGTTATGCGTGATAGGTCAGAAGACAGCCTTCTTACATGCTGGAGAACGGCTGTCTTTAAGCCGCTGAAACTGAAATCAAGGGTGTCCGGGAGATAGGCCCTCGGGAAAGCAACTGCCTTCGGATATCCTTCTTTTGCAAGATTGTCGATGATCGGGCCGCCAGGGTAGCTCAGTCCGAGGAGCTTTGAGACCTTGTCATACGCTTCTCCTGCCGCGTCATCGCGCGTCCTGCCCAGCACCGTGTATCTGCCATAATCTTCTGCAAGGTAAAGGCTGGTGTGCCCGCCGGAAACGATGAGGGAGATGAACGGAAACTCAGGCGCCTGCTCTTCAAGGAAAGGTGAGAGCAGATGGCCTTCGAGATGGTTGACGCCGACGAGCGGGATATTCTTTCCATAGCATATTGCCTTGGCAAATGAGCAGCCTACCAGGAGAGAACCGATGAGGCCGGGGCCGTGGCAGACAGCAACGGCAGAAAGATCCGGAAGGGCGATTCCGGCCTGCTTCAGCGCCTCTTCGACGACCGGCATGATCATTTCGATATGTCGCCTTGAAGCGAGCTCAGGAACAATGCCGCCGTATTTGGTATGAATATCAGACTGGCTCGAAACAATGTTTGAAATGATCTTTCTGCCGTCCTGAACTACTGCAGCAGAAGTGTCATCGCACGATGTGTCTATGCCGAGGATAAGCATGGGGGCATTCTTCATAAAATCCCTCCTAACCTCCCTCTGCTAAAGGGAGGCAATATGCCCCTTTTTGGAAAAGAGGGGAGTGGGGAGATTTATTGTGGCTAACATATAACCAATGCACTTATTATTAAGATGGCTGCTCATAGACATTTACCCCTTTGGGCAGGTTCAGGTCAAAGAGCGAATCCCTGATGTTGGTATTGATCTTGATCTCTTTCAGTTCGATCTCAACTATATTGGCGCGGCCATCCTGAATGGTGAAGCCTCTGATCGGAAAATCTGTATCAGACAGGTACAGGATGATCGATACGATGCCTGCCATGGATTTCTTTGGCTTCAGGGTGAGGACCTTTTCTGTGCCGGTGATCGTGAACTCCTCTTTGATATTACCCATGCCGGTCAAAAGAACAACCGGCGACTGGCCATAGGTCTCCTTGCTGAACTTTGAACGGTATGCCTGATTATCGCCCTTCTTGTATATCATCACGATATCATTGCTGATAAGCAGGTCCTGACTGGCTTTGCCTTTGTATACCCATTTCATTTTGAGCGGTCTCTTGACGAAAAAATCGCCGTTGTAGGTATCGGTCTTGTTCAGGTCCTTGATCACATTCTTCTGAACGAACGTGCCTTTCATATCCTTTATGCCCTCGTACGCTCTCTGGATGCGGGCAACAGCATCGTCAGTGGCTGAGGCAAAAGATAGGGCAGAGGTTAAGGTCACTGCAAGGATTGTCAGGAGAAGGATTATTGCCGGTCTTCTGATTATGATGAGATTTAGTGAAAAATCCCTCCTAACCTCCCTTTGCCAAAGGGAGGGATAAAACCCCTCTTTGGCAAAGAGGGGGGAGGGGAGATTTGTTAATAGATGTCTAATTGTTTTTGAGATTCTCAATTTCTTCTGCATGTATCTGTTCACAATGGTCTCCTGAGAAAATCTCTTGGCTTCCCTGCACCTTTTGGAGGGCCGACCAGCCCGTCGTCGCCCATCAGCTCCATGATCCGCGCTGCCTTGTTATATCCGATCTTGAACTTTCTCTGGATCGAGGAGATCGATACCTGTCCGACAGACTCTGCAAAGTCGCATGCCTTGTAATACATGTCATCCCGCTCGTCAGAATCCCCCTCGGAAGAAGAGGGAGACTCAACCGGTATCTGCTCATAGATCGAATAGTCAGGTGAACCCTGCGGTTTTATGAAGGCAGTGACCTGATGGATCTCGTCCTCAGTGACCAGTGCGCCGTGTACACGCTTGATGCCCTGACCGGAAAGCATGAGGAGCATGTCGCCCTTGTCCAAAAGCTGTTCAGCGCCCATGGTGTCAAGGATCGTCCTTGAGTCGATCTTTGTGGTCACCTTGAAAGAGATCCTCGACGGCAGGTTTGCCTTTATGATGCCGGTGATGACATCGACGGACGGCCTTTGGGTGCCGATAATCAGATGAATGCCTGCAGCCCTTGCCATCTGAGCGAGACGTGTTATCGAATCTTCCACTTCGCGTGAAGATGCGAACATGAGGTCTGCAAGCTCATCAATAAAAATGACGATAAAGGGCATCTGCTCGTCCTCGGTTGCGACATTATTGTATCCATCGATATTCCGCGCGCCCTTTTCCGCAAGGAGACGATATCTTCGCTCCATCTCGAAGACCATCTTTCTCAATGCTTCCGCAGCCTGCTTGGGGCTGGTGATGACCGGTGATATGAGGTGAGGAATGTCGTCATACATCGAAAGCTCGATAAGCTTGGGATCGATCATCAGCATCTTCACCTCGCGCGGCGATGCCTTGAAAAGGATGCTCATGATCATGGAGTTGACTGAAACGCTCTTGCCTGCTCCGGTCTGGCCTGCAACGAGAAGATGCGGCATTTTGGTGAGGTCAGCTATCACCGTCTCACCGGCAATGTCCCTGCCCAGGGCAAGGGTGAGCCTGGATGAACTCTTCTGAAAGCGGTCAGATCCGATAATGCTCCTCAATGAAACGATCTCGCGTTTCTTGTTCGGCACTTCGATGCCGATCGTGTTTTCCCCTGCCAGGGGAGAGATCCTGATACTCTGGGCCTTGAGTGCCAAAGCCAGGTCATCGGCAAGAGAGACTACCTTGTTGATCTTGACACCCGGTGCAGGTTCGAACTTGTAGAGTGTGATCACCGGGCCCGGCTGCACATGGGTGATATCTCCTTCGACATCGAAGTTTGCGAGCTTGGCCTTTATCAGTTCCCTGTTCGTCTTCAGCTCATCATTGGATGGCCGTGCAGAAGACGCATCATATTCCGAGAGCAGTTCAAAGGTAGGCAGGACATATCCGTCCCTTGTTCTCGCGGGTTTGGGAGCGGTCCGTGTTTTAGGCTTAGGCTCCGGTTCCTCTTCCGGCTCTATGGAATGCAGCTGATCGATGATCTCAGGCTGCATATCATCTTCCGCTTCTGTTATCAGGATCTCCTCTTCCTGAAGGATCCCTTTCTCTGGTTTTTTCTGATGCTCTTCCCTGCTCTTTTGTGCAAAAAGGGATGGACTGAGGGCCACGGGAAGCAGAAGGATGATCGATGAGAAGAAGCAGGAGAGGGAGAAGAGATAGGCGCCAAGCATAGAAAGATAACGCTCAAGGGTACCGGCGATTACCGATCCCACCATCCCGCCGGGGTTGTTCTCTGTTGTAATATGAAAGGTCCTGAGCAGAAGCGATGAGAGGAGTGAAACAGAGAAGATGAGCAGGAGCGTTCCGAGTAAATAGACCTTTCTCCTGTCCCTGCTCATCAGTCTTCTGATGCCATAGACCACGAGAGCAACAGGCACCAGGTAAGCGGCAAAGCCGATAAAGGACATGAGAAGGTCAGCGGCATATGCTCCGATGAGGCCGCCATAATTTTTCGTCGGCGTCTTCGTGTACGTAAAAAGCGATGCATCCCATTTTGTGAAACTGAAGAGGCTCAGGCCCAGATAGATGGCAAGCAGGATCGATATGATCCCGAGGATTTCTTCCTTTATCCTGCTCAGTTTTTTAGCCATATCCCTGCAATGATGACCAGAGCAAGCCCGAACCGGTAATAGGCAAAGAGATTCAGCGGGTGTTTCTTTAAGAAGCTCAGGAGAAATTTAATTGCTGCAAATCCGGAGATCGCCGCGGCAATAAAACCGATCAGGAAGAGCGACATATCGTGGTCAGCGCCGGTCTTGAGAAGCTTCCGGGCATGGAGCAGTGTTGCCCCTGCGATGATCGGCGTCGAAAGCAGAAACGAAAAGCGCGCCGAGGCCTCACGCTCAAGTCCTCTGAACAGTCCTGCTGATATGGTTATGCCTGAGCGGGAGACGCCGGGGATCAGGGCAACAGCCTGTGCAAGGCCGATCATAACTGCGTCTTTGACGTTAAGACTGTCAACGGTCCGCGTCTTGTTCATCTTTTCCGCCAGTAACATGACCGCGCCGAATACCACAAGTGAGACTGCAATAACAAGGGGGTTTCTGAGCGCGTGCTCTATGAGATCACCCAGCAGAACGCCTGCAATGCCTGCCGGGACCGATGCCAGCACGATCAGCATGAAAAGCTTCTGTTTCCTGAGGATGAGCTCGATCCAGTCCTTCCAGAAGCAGATGACAAGGGAAAGCAGTGTCCCTGCATGGAGTGCCACGTCAAAGGTGAGGGAATCCAGTTCTCCTGTCCAGTTAAAGAACCAGGGGAAGAGGATGAGATGGGCGGTGCTGCTGACCGGCAGGAACTCGGTCAAACCCTGCACAATCCCTAAAATCAAGGCTTCTATCATGGTCTTAATTATACCAGATTTGGAGGGTAACTATCGCGGATAGAGAAGGTAAGCCTGACTGCGTCAGGGTCCTGAAATAGAAAAGGCCGGCCTGAATACATCTTGGCCGGCCTTTTCTACGTGATTGTGGATTAGTGCTTATAACCTCACGAAACTTCAAACAGATTTGTATAGGTGTTTATGACCTGCGCTGCCTTGTCGCCTGCATATCTCAACAAGGGACAGACGCAATCTTTCCGCCAATCTGCATTATACATTTTCTATGGGCGATGGATGAACGTGACTGGCTGTGGGGTGATAATGAGGCAGGAAGCAAAATCTTCCTGCCTCAGCTTACTCAACTTATCAGCTATCGCGCCGAGAGCGATAAATAAGTTGTTGATCCGTTTCTGAAGACAAGCAGCAGGATATCCTGCCCGGACTTTATTTTTGAAACGACTGCTTCATAGTCCTTCATGCTGTTTATCCTTTTTCTGTTGACCTCGATGATGACATCGTTCTGTATCAGAAGGCCTCCTGCAGGGCTGCCTTCTTCTATATCTGTGACGACAACGCCGCTAATTCTTTTGGGAACATCGAGATTTCTTTTCAGCTCAGGAGTGAGGCCCTGGACCATGACCCCTTTTAAAAGGTTATCGTATTCTCCGCGCATCTTCTGCATGTCTGCCGGCAGCTCGGCAATGGCGACATCCATCTTCTGCATTTTGCCGTCACGCATGATCTTCAACGTTACTTTCTTGCCCGGAGGTGTGCCTGCGACACTGTTTCTCAGGCTCGCAGGGTCAGGTACCTCTTTGCCGTCGAACTCTATGATAACATCTCCGCGCTGCATCCCTGCTTTTTCAGCAGGACTCTCTTCCACAACGTCTCCCACAAGGGCGCCTTTATCATCTTTGATGTCGAACTGCTTCGCAAGGTCAGACGTGACTGGTTGAATTGAAACGCCGAGCCAGCCCCTGACGACTTTCCCTTTCTTAATGAGGTTGTCCATCACAACCTTTGCCATGCTGCTTGGTATTGCAAACCCGATTCCCTGATACCCGCCAGATGTGCTGAATATAGCTGTATTGATGCCCACGAGCTCACCCCTCACATTCACAAGCGCTCCGCCCGAGTTGCCGGGATTGATAGGGGCATCGGTCTGGATGAAATCCTCATAATCAGCAATGCCGACATTCGCCCTGCCAGTTGCGCTCACAATGCCGGACGTAACGGTCTGGTTCAATCCGAAAGGGTTGCCGATTGCTATCACTGTTTCTCCAACCTTCAACTTATCCGAGTCGCCCAGCTTTAAAACAGGGAGGTGGTTCGAATCTATCTTGATCACCGCAAGGTCTGTTTTCGGGTCAGTGCCGATGACCTTTCCCTTGAATTCCCTCTTGTCGGACAATTTCACCTTGATCTCATCGGCATCCCTGATCACATGATTATTGGTAAGGATATAACCGTCTTTATCTACGATGACCCCTGATCCGAGACCTGACTGCTTATGTTCTCTCGGTCTCTCGAACTGGCCAAATTGGTCTCCAAAAAATCTCCTGAAAAAGGGATCATCGAAAAAAGGTGATTGCATACCTGATATTTTTATCGTCTTTGTCGAAGATATATTGACCACTGCCGGTTTCACTGCAGCAGCGACTTCTGCCATGGCCTGTCCTGTCTTTGAAAGAATATCTATGGCCTCTTTGGATATGTTCGTATCCTGGGTATAGGCATTTGAGAGCAAGTTAAGATTCGAAGATATGCCGAGTCCTATAATCAGTCCAACCAGTATAAGCGTTGCTCCATAGAGTAAATTACGTTTTGTCCGTGTCATCTCTGTCCTCCTTATTTGTTTTATAATTCGAAAAACGGTTTGTATATTTTTTCCTCATCACCGGTTTCTGTTCGTATGCCGCCAAATTTCAACAAAAGACCGAGTACTGCGATGAGGAGGGATATGCCCGCTATCTTGATCGTCTCCAGCTCAGTAGCTCCCTTGAGCATAATCTCTCTGAGTATAGCCACAATCGCGAGTTCGACCACGACACCTCTGTGTAATTCCTGAAGACTGAGTGGACCCAGAAGTAAAAAGCAGACTGTTTTCTGCGAGTTGTCTCTATCATTTTACCTATACTATTCTCCTCGTTTATTTTCTAGCAGTTTTGATACGCAACTTAGGAAGTCCTTAGGACCAAATGGCTTCATTATGAAATCATCAATATTTACATTAGCAGGAATCTCATGCCCAAACAGACTGCCCGTTGCTAAGATAATCCTTGTCTGGGGGGCATTATCCCTTAACCATGCGGCTAATTTAAGTCCATCCATCTTGGGCATCATATAATCAGTTATAACTAAGTCAACATCGTTGGAGAAGGCTTGTGCTGCTTCTTCTCCATTTGCTGCCTCAATAATCTTTACCTGAGGGTCACGGAATTTGATCTTTAGCAGTTCAATCATTAACTTTCTGATACTATCATCATCATCTACTACCATAATCTTATGCATTTACTTTTACTCCTTACCGTTCAGGATAACGACCGGCAGTTTGATTGCAAATAGTAATTCAACCGTCAGCCGCTATTTTCACCATCTTGATACCTCCGAACTGAGAGGCTCAAGCCGGTTAGAAAGGGGGGAACCTTTCAAAATACAAAGCCGGCCCGAGCCCATCCCATGGACACCACTTGCCGGCACAGAGAAGCAAGTCAGATCTTCTTCATGCCGGCAGCAGCCATCATACTTATTCAGCTTTTACCGCGATCTTCTTTGTTTCTGCAACTGCCTTTGCCGTCTTGGGAAGTGTTATGCTGAGCACTCCTTTTTTGAACTTGGCCTCGACCTTGTCGGTCTCCACCTCAACAGGCAGCGGTATGGTCCTGCTGAAAGAGCCGTAGGAGCGTTCCATCCTGTAATAGTCCTTGCCCTTGTCCTCTTTTTCTTCCTTCTTCTCGCCCTTGATCGTAAGCATGTCTTTCTGGAGCGATACATCTATGTCCTTTTCTTCCAGGCCCGGAAGCTCTGCTGATATCTTTATCTCCTTGTCGTTTTCGGTCACATCGACCTTTGGATTGAATGCTCCCATGCGGCTTTCAAAAGGCTCAAGATCAAAACCGCGAAAGAAGTTGTCGAAAAGCGAATCCATCTCCCTCCTCAGAAGAGAAAATGGGTGCTCATCTTCCCGCTTTACCGGAACATCTTTCTTTCCGAATGGAACAAGGTTTCTGATTGCCATGGCAAATACCTCCTTTTATGCGTTGCTTAGTTTGAGATTCATCATCCCGCCTATGCCTTCAGCCTTGATCGGTATTTTCCTTGTTTTGGCCGACTGTGCCTTCGGCATGACGAGCTTTATAACACCGTTCTTTACTGATGCCTGAATCTTGTCCCTGTCAATCTCATCAGACAGGGTAAAGACCCGCTGGTAATCTCCTATGCCGTATTCCGACAGGACAGGCCTGTGATCTTTGGGCGCTTCAAAGTCCACTTTTCCGTAGATGGTAAGGACATTCTTCTCAAGCGTTATGTCAACCGACTTCTCATCAACCCCCGGCATGTCGGCAATGACCACAATCTCCTCCTGCCGCTCGATAATATCCACCTGCGGTGAATATATCCGGCATGCCCTTGTGCGCTCTCCTGTCTCCGGAGTCTCAGCCTCTTTCTTCTGCATCTCTCCTGCTGTTTCAGCCATAATCAATTCACCTCCTTTCAGAAACTATTCAGACTTGACTGAAATTTTCCTCGGTTTTTCCGCTTCTGCCCTCGGAAGGACGATTGCCAAGACCCCTTTTGAAAACCGCGCTTCGACCTTGCCGGAATCAACAGCAAAAGGCAAACGGAGGGTCTTGGTGAATTGTCCGTTCCACCGTTCCCGCCGGTGGTACGTCTCACCTTCCTTCATTTCTTCTGCCTGGCGTGAGCCGCGCAGTGTCAGGGAATCCTTAACAACAGAAATTTCAAGGGCATCAGGATCAATTCCCGGTATCTCTGTTGTTACCACTGCCTCGTCATCAGACACCCAGACATTTGTTGCAGGAAATTCGACAGTTGACGGCAGATCAAACCGCCTAAGTGCTCGCCCCATGCCTTCAAGCTCACGCATTGCGTCAAAAACCCGGTCAGACCATAACATAGCAGTCACCTCCTTTCTTTCTGTTTTTCAGAAACTTTGCGCATGGCGAATTGCCTAACGCACACTATCACCGTAACACCATTCATGGTCCATGTCTATTTGACAATACCCATTAGCACTCACCGACATAGAGTGCTAATAAAAAATATTTATCATATTTTTTAAAGGGGTGTCAAGTGTTTTTATAAGGATTTTTTATGCTTTATAATCAGGGTGTTAGAGGCTATTAACAGCAGATTTCAGACATTGGCTTCGGAAGAAGATTCCTGCGGGTTCGATTGGTGGATTTACCGGCTGAAAAACTTCAAAGATCAGCGCATGATCATGGGCTTGCGGTCCATGGTGTTGCGCAGATACTTATTAAGCACGCTTCTGATTTTTGCCTCGACAAGAGATTTATCAGCAAGCATCTCAGGGGTCATTCCAGCCAGGCCTCTGGCGGTGTCAGAAGAAAATCCTCAATTATGATGCCGCCCGTCCCTACCAGCAGTTTCTTTGTTACAGGGAACTCTTTTGAAAAAGCTTCAATACCTGGGAGGGCCTGTTTTTTTCGTCCACTTTTCACCTCAATTGCAACCAGTTTCTTTCCCCGTCGCAATACAAAATCTACTTCTCTGTTTTTCCCTGCCCAGTAGAAGAGCTCAGCCCTCCTGAGGAGGCTGTTGGCAAGGGTAGCCCCTATAGCCGATTCCACCAACCTTCCCCAATGTTCAGTGTCCTGCTGAGCTTGTTTAAGTGTATAGTGCGACTGAGCAGTCATGAGCGCTGTATTTAGCACCTGCAGTTTCGGGCTGGAGCCTCTCTGGCGAACACGCTCCCCGGCGTATTTCTGAAGCCCTGTTACCATCCCTGCTCCGTTGAGCAGGTCAAGATAGTGTGCGAGTGTAGTTGTATTTCCGGCATCCTGAAGCTGGCCTAACATTTTCTGGTATGAAAGCGCTTGGCCTGAATACGAACAGGCAAGCTCGAAGAGCCGTCTCAGGAGTGCAGGCTTGTCTACCCGTATCATCTGAAGGATGTCTCTTGATACGGTTGTTTCTATGAGCGAATCCATGACATACGAGCGCCAGCGGTCAGGTTCCGTTATCAGCATTGCGGCTCCAGGATATCCTCCATAATAGATATACTGATCGATATTCCAGCCAAAGGCTTCTTTTATCTCTCCAAAGGACCAGTGAGGGACAGGTAATACCTCAAACCGTCCGGCAAGGCTTTCGGTCAATCCCCGCTGTAAGAGGAGCTGTGAGGAGCCGAGGATTATCACCTGAAGCGGCAGCCGACTATGCGAATCTTCGTCCCATAGCTTCTTTACTGTCTCTGACCAGCCGCTTATCTTTTGAATCTCGTCGAGCACGAGAAGGGCCGGTTGTTTCCATTTGTCCTTTCTTGTCCCTGCACGGCCTGTCTCCCACTGCTGCTCGATCCAGGAAGGGCCTTTTACAACCGGTGCGTCTGCTGTGGAATAATGGGATGGGATGCCGAGACCATCTATAACCTGCCTTGCCAGCGTTGTCTTTCCTGTCTGGCGCGGGCCTGCAAGCACCTGCATAAACTGCCTTTTTTGGGAAAGCCTTTTCAATAGGATTTCGTAGAGTGGTCTCTTGTACATAAAGGATCCCCTTATTACTCAAAGTATTGAGTAATTTTACTCATGATTATGAGTAAATATCAAGTGCCGATTACACTTGGCAGATTGCCCCTTCTTTGGGGAAGCCTACGAGCATAAAACTACTTTGTCGGAAGTTGGCCGGGTCTTGAAGAACTGGGCAAAATAAATTATAACGAGGGCTAACAGGAAGCTGCTATCGGGGAAGCGCTCTACACTTCAAATATCAAAGGCATGATCATGGGCTTACGGTCCATGGTATTCCTGAGGTATTTCTTCAGCACGCTTCTTACCTTTGCCTCGACAAGGGCCTTGTCCGTAATGCTCTCAGGGGTCATTTCGGAGAGGGTGAGATACACCAGTTCCTTCACATCATTGAGCACGTCCTGTGAAGCATCTTCAAAGATAAATCCCCGTGAAATGATATCAGGCCCCGAGACGATGCTGCCGGTCAGCTTTTCAATGGTGATGATGACGATCACGATGCCGTCATGAGCAAGCCTTCGCCTGTCTCTGAGCACCATATCCTCCACATCGCCCACACCCTTGCCGTCAACAAAGATGCGGCCTGTGGCTACCTTGCCTGCCTTCCGCGTTTCGTTTTCCGATACCTCAAGCACATCGCCGTTTTCGAGATTGAAGATATTTTCTTTGGGAATGCCGATCTTCTCTGCCAGCCGGGCATGGTAGAACTTGTGCCGATACTCTCCGTGCACTGGCATGAAATACTTTGGCCTGACCAGATTCAGCATCAGCTTCAGCTCCTCTTTTGATGCGTGGCCTGATACGTGGATCTCTGAGACCTTTTCATAGATGACATTTGCGCCGCGCCTGAAAAGGTAGTTGATGATCCTGCCGATCGCACGTTCATTGCCCGGAATCACCTTTGCCGAAAGTATCACAATATCGTTTTCCTTGATCTTTATCTGTTTATGCTCATCCAGGGCGATCCGCGACAGAACGCTCATCGGCTCACCCTGGCTCCCGGTGGTAACGATCACGACCTCGTTGTCATTGAGGTTCTTCAGGTCTTCCAGCTTCAGCCATGTTTCAGCAGGGATCCTAAGATACCCGAGATCAAGGGCTATCTGGGCATTTGCCACCATACTTCTGCCCGAAAGGATGACCTTCCTGTTGAACATGACCGCGACATCGATCACCTGCTGGATCCTGTGTATATTGGATGCGAAGGTCGAAATGATGATCCTGCCCTTTGCATCCGAAAAGATCTCCTCAAAGGCCCTGCGCACCTCTTTTTCAGAAAAGGTGAATCCGCCGCGTTCTGCATTGGTACTGTCAGACAGGAGGAGAAGGGTGCCGTTTTCGCCATACTCCGAAAATTTGTGGAAATCCATGAGTCTGCCGTCAACAGGGGTCGGGTCAAGCTTGAAGTCGCCGGTATGCACCACAAGACCTGCCGGAGTTCTTATGCCGTATGCCACACCGTCAACAATACTGTGGGTCACCCGTATCGGTTCGAGCGTGAATACCCCGGCCTGAATGATGTCCCGGGGGTTGACGGTCTGGAGATCGACATCGAGCTTGTGTTCTTCCAGTTTTTTTCTGACGAGTCCAATCGTAAGAGGTGTTCCATACACAGGCACCTTGATCTCCTTGAGCAGAAAGGGAAGGGCGCCGACATGGTCTTCGTGGCCGTGGGTAAGAAATATTGCCCTCACCTTGTCCCTGTTTTCGAGCACATAGGTGAAATCCGGGATGACGAAATCAACGCCCAGCATGTCCTCTGTCGGGAACATGAGACCCGCATCGATGATGATCATATCTCCGCCGTATTCCATGACCGTCATGTTGATGCCGATCTCTTCGAGACCGCCAAGGGCTATGACTGAGAGGGTGTTATCCATTGTCAGGGATTATACCAGAATGCATAAGCCGAACACGAGGGGCATTGCAGTCAGATAAACATATTTCAACAAATCATTGCTGCCTTTCAGTGCGGAAGATCAAGCTGGAGCATAGCCATGAAACAATGGGTGCAATGAATGTTGACATAACGATGCACCAGATGATCACGGACTGAATGTCGGGTCCTGTGCTGATCGACAGCCGCCAGTCAAGCGCAATGAGCAGCATGTGCTGGAGATCGAGAATAATAGTTGCTGCGGCCAACCGTTTTAAGAGTAGCTTCACCTGTGATCGGACAAAGGTGATCGAGGCAATCGGCAGGAGCAAGGCTGCATTCAGGACATAAAGCATTGTCGTACTATAGATCACTTCGTCTCCGACCACATAGCCGATAAGCCTGCCCTCTGCGACAACGTGCTGAGGCACATCAGCAAAAAGTGAGATCATCCGGAACATGACGTTCGAAAAGACTGCAAGCAGAGAGATATAGGTCTCAAGAAACGTCACCATCAGCCAGAAAGACAATGAGGCTGATGCAGATATAAGCAAAAAATGAAAGAAAGGACGGCCGGAAAAAACCCTCTTCCCATTAACCCAGATAATCCAGAGCAGTAATACGAACAGGGCGAAGAACCCCTGCCAGAGATAATCATGGACAAAGGTAAAGAGGCTGCTGAAATAGCGGCCGATAAATCCGATAACCCCGATCCTGAGAATATTCATTAATGATATGGCCAGTGTGCCGATGATAATGCCGGAAGCACGATAAAACAAACTGTGGCTGCGGAATGCCAGCACGCCGGCCACAAAAATGATCATATAGTGCAATGCCGTGCATTCGAGGACGATCTCCATGGGGAAGCCGGCAAAGGTCAGCTGCGTCCCTGAGCGGACGATCGGGACCGATAAAAAGCCCCAGAGAGCGCTTATTATTGAAGCGGTAACCTCACGGAGGGCCAGCATGGAGCCCTGTCCTATCTCGGCCATGCCGACGAATATGCCGACATACAGCACAAATAGGCCGAGAAAACCCCAGTCAGCGGTTATCGGTTTCTTCTCAGCGAGCTGCACGCCATCCTCCCGCATAATGACCAGATAGTGCTCTAACAGGCCGTTTCGATTCCGGGTTGTTAACACGGTATGCGTTCGTCGGTGAGCACAGGTTACAGCCGCGGGACACCAACCAACGGCGCAGCAACTGCGCTTGCGTTAGGTGTCCCGCACTGTCTGTCTTCCACATAGCTCTACTCCCTCTCGTATTGTGTCTTAGGTGGTCGTCCTCCTTTGTTTTCTGCGCCATATCACGCCATAGGTGATCATACTCACCATCACCATGATGATCAGAGGCCAGTTTCCAATCGGGACGGCAGCTGCACCGTCGTTGTCTGAGATTGTGATGGTAGCTGTGGAGGGACTCCCCAGGGATGCGCCTGTAGCGCCGCTCAGGGTCAGGTTCACCGTTTCGGAAGACTCTACTGTTACATCATTAATGATCGTGACCGTAAAGGTTTTGTCTGCAGCATCGCCGTCTGCCCAGTTCAAGGTACCACTGGCCGAGGTATAATCCCCTGGCTGTACAGCCGTGCCATTGCTGGTGGCATAGTTTACCGAGGCTGCACCCGAGCTGCCGCCTGTCCGCGTCACGGTGATGGTGACGTTCCCGACATTCTCATTCACGCCGTAGTCAGAAGCGCTAAGCTGGAGACTACCGGGCGTGCCACCAGCTGCCTCTGTGACATTCAATACAAGGCTTGCAGCAGTGAAGTAGTACCGATACTCTGTAGTATTCGGGTTCTGCTTGAATACCCGTATTGCTAAACGACTACCGGATGGTGCTGTTCCGCTGATCGAACTGAGACTTGTCGTCCACACTGTATTCGTGCTGTAATCCCGCACTTCATTGACTGATCCAAAGGATGTAAATACCCCACCGCTGACATAACCGAGCTGATATTGGATGCCGGTCAGGGTGCCTGGATTTATGGCTTCCTGATAGTCTCTCAGGCTGCCCGTAACATCCACACCGGTTATGTTGGTATTTTGCGAATAGGGTGTATCGCTGATTACAAGAAGCAGGGAGGTACCGACTGCACCGGTCGAACCCGTTCTGCCGGTAGTGCAGGCATTGCTCCCTGATGTATTCATTGGGACAATAACCTCAGTGGTAGCATTGGTCCCGCATGTGCCGTAGTTTGTTGTGAACCCGTTCAGGTTAGCTCCTGTGCCAGACTGCATATTATAAGTAACTGCTTCTGATATACCGGCGCTATAAAGACCGATAAGGCTGGCAAAACTCAAAACAATAATCATAACCATGTTAATGCTGACGCGACTGCTGCTCTGGGTCGCCATTTTATGGCCGTTCTTCTTCATTCTTATATCCTCCTTAGTCTTAACCCTCTATTGCATATAGAGATTAGAGTCAGGGCCTATCTGGAGATGTCATTGCATACACGCACGAGCATAGCAATGCGTGCCGATGCGACCGAAATCCTTGATCAGATAAGCCTGTAGAATGTGTTAAGAGTGAAGATAGGGAGGGGCGAGACCGGAATGAGGGGAACGATATACTTCAATAATGTTGATATGTTCTGAACTTCGGGAAAAGCGGAAACGACTGGGGTCTATTATGAGGTCGGTGCCCAGATATAATCTTGCCGCGATGTGAGTTGCAATGGCCATGAGCAGCAGAAAGAAGAGGGTGAAGGACCGCAATAAAGCGCGTTTCTTTTTTACCATCACCTCTACATCAGCCTCGTCAGAGCTGAACCAGCTTTCAGATAACAATCTGTCACTCATCAAACTCAGAATTCTTTCGACTATAACGATTCTTATAGAGGCAGCCTCAGAATCCTGCATCAGTCCTTTGACCGTTCTGTCTGCACATATCTTGAGGGGAGATACCGAGTATACAACAAAAAATAACAGGAACATGATGTAGTGCAGCCGGGATTTCAGAAAGGGGGTATGCGCCTCAGGATTAGTAAAGAGAAATTTCCTGCAGTGGTGCGTCATCTCGCGCAGAAGTGTGAAAAACGCGGGACGGCCTTCGAGCGAAATAATGCTTTCCTGATGCTGTGTTACGCTCATTATTATTTACCTTGTTAAATTATCAAGCATATCTCATGCCAAATACAAACTGAGAAGACCCTTACAAAGACCTCTCCAACCACCTATTTCAGAAGCATCTCAAGAAGTGCTTTTTGTGTATGCAGACGATTTTCTGCCTGATCAAAGACAACGCTCTGGGGGCCGTCCATCACCTCATCGGTTATCTCCTCACCGCGATGGGCCGGCAGGCAGTGAAGGACAATCGCATCCTTCCTGGCACAGCCGAGCAGCTTTGTATTTATCTGGTAGTCCCCGAACTTCTGTTTTTTATGCTCGGCCTCTTTTTCCTGGCCCATGCTGACCCATACATCCGTGTACACGGCATCTGCCATGCCGGCGGCTTCCCTGGGGTCCCTGAGCACGATGATCTCGCTTTTTGCCAGCGACTGTGCCCGCTCAAAGATCTCATTGTGAGGCTCAAAGCCTTCAGGGCAGGCAATGGTCAGGTGAAAGTCCAGGATCGCAGCCGCCTCGATCAGGGAATTGCAGACATTGTTGCCGTCGCCGATAAAGGCGACCTTCAGCCCCTCCAGTCTGCCCTTCTTTTCGAGCAGGGTCATCACATCGGCAAGTGCCTGGCAGGGATGGTGCGTGTCACTTAACCCATTGATCACCGGTATGGTGCTGTTAGCCGCAAGGGTCTCAAGCGTAGCATGCGAAAAGGTCCTCATCATGAAGGCATTCAGATACCGTGATATTGTCCTGCCGGTATCCGCTATCGTCTCACCCCTCCCCAGTTGGATCTCGTCAGGAGTCATGCAGATGGCATTGCCGCCGAGCTGATAGATGCCTGCCTCAAAGGAGAGGCGGGTCCGCGTTGACGGCTTCTCAAAAAAGAGACCGATGTTCTTGCCGATGAGAGGGCAGGCGCTTGCGTCTTTGCCGCTCTTGAGGGCAATGGCCCGGTTGAGAAGGGTTTCTATTTCAGACTTTGTGAGGTCTGATATTTTCAGAAGATCTTTTTTCATGATATTCCCCTAAGAAAGTGTGTCAAATACCTGTTCGAGCACATCAGCAAGGTGGTCGATCTCTTTTTCGGTAACGATGAGTGGCGGCATGAACCGGAGCACATTGCCTGCAGTGCAGTTTATCAGCACGCCCCGGTCAATGCATGCCTTAACGATCGGTGCGCAGTCCCGCAACAGTTCCATGCCAATGAGCAGGCCCATACCCCGCACTTCGGAGATAGTCTCGGGAAACTCCTTTTTCAGTTCCTCAAGCTTCTTCTTGAAATACTTGCCCATTCTCCGGCACTGGTCAAGGATAAAACCGTCTTCAAGCAGGACCTCAAGCGTGGTGATCGCAGCAGTGCATGCGAGCGGATTGCCGCCGAAAGTCGAGCCGTGCGTTCCGGGCTGAAAAGCAGCGGCCACCTTTTCCGTGGCAAGCATGGCCCCGATCGGAAAGCCTCCGCCGAGGCCCTTCGCAAGGGTCATGATATCGGGCGTGATCCCGAAATGTTCATACCCGAAAAGCTTGCCTGTCCTGCCTATGCCTGTCTGAACCTCATCGAGGATGAGGAGCACATTGTTATCGTCGCAGAGCTTTCTCACCTGTTTGAGGTAATCGGCATCAGGGATGCGGACGCCGCTCTCTCCCTGGACAGGTTCCAGCAGCACAGCACAGGTCTCATTCGTTATGGCACTTTTCAGTTCGTCGACATCATTGTACGCCACATGCTTGATGCCCGGCAGCAGCGGATCAAAGCCGATCTTGAACTTGTCCTGCCCCGTCGCCGTAAGCGTTGCCATGGTTCTTCCATGAAAGGAGTTATGCGTTGCTATGATCTCGAATTTGTTCTGGTCGAGATGTTCCTTGAAATATCTCCGGCTGAGCTTGATCGCTGCCTCGTTAGCCTCAGCCCCCGAGTTGCAGAAAAAGACCTTATCGGCAAAGGAATGCTCAACAAGCAGTTTTGCGAGCCGTATCTGAGGTTCGATGTGATAGAAGTTTGAAACGTGGATGAGCCGCTGTGCCTGCTTCTGGATGGCGACCACAACCTTCGGATGGCAGTGGCCAAGGCAGTTCGTTGCAATGCCTCCCACAAAATCGAGGTACTCCTTGCCGTCCCAGCCCCATACTTTCAGTCCCCGGCCTTTTTTCAGCACAAGCGAAAACCGGTTGTATGTATGCATCAGATACAGCTCGGACTCTTCGATCAGTTTCTTTGTTTCCATCAGTAATGATACTTCATAACTCTTTGAAAAATCAAACAAAAATGACTTTGACAGCAGCTTTTGCGTAATGATAGAATTACTCTATGAAGATCGCAGTTACCGGAAAGGGCGGTGTCGGCAAAACGACCCTTTCTTCTATTCTGAGCTATCTTTTTGCAGCAGAAGGTCACAAGGTGATCGCTGTCGATGCAGATCCTGATGCAAACCTTGCGTCCGCGCTTGGTGTGTCGAGGGAAGATGCTGAAAAGATCGTGCCGATCGCGAATATGAACGAACTGATCGAGGAACGCACCGGCTCAAAGCCGGGCAGCCCTGGTATCTATAAGCTCAACCCTAAGGTCGACGATCTCCCTGAAGGAGTCGGGTACAAGATCGACGGCATAACACTTCTTATCATGGGTAAGGGCAAGGCCGCTTCCTCAGGCTGTTATTGTCCTGAGAATGTGCTTCTTCGCAGACTTCTCAGGCACCTTGTTGTTGAAAGGAACGAGGTGGTGATCGTAGATATGGAGGCTGGCATCGAGCATCTGACGCGCGGCACTGCAGATTCAGTGGATGCCTTTATTGTGGTTATCGAACCGGGGCAGCGCAGCATCCAGACAGCCGGTGTAGTGCGTGACATGGCAAAGGGCCTTGGCGTAAAGAACGTCTTTGTTGTTGCCAACAAGATCCGCGGTCAGGAAGATCTGGATTTTGTGAAGAAAGGCATTGGCGACATGGAACTTGCCGGACATATCAGTTTCAGCCACTCGATCATGGAAGCTGATATCAAGGGTGACTCACCTTTTAAATTTGCGCCTCAGACCGTCGAAGAGGTGAAGAGCATCAAGACCGCGATCGAAAAAGTATTAAATGTCTGACAAGACATCGCTCAGAAAAGAGATCCTCGCAAAAAGGGACAGTATCCCTCCCGCAGCAAAAAAGACCAAAGACAGGGCTATTGAAGAACGCCTCTTTTTACTCCCGGAGTTCATTACGGCAAAGACCATCTTCTTCTTCGCCTCTTTCCGGTCAGAGGTTGATACATTCGGCATGCTGGGCAGGGCGCTTGATGAGCGTAAAAGGATCGTGCTTCCAAGAGTGGAAGGGCAGGGCCTCGGGCTTTATGAGATCAAGAGCCTTGATGAGCTTGCTCCCGGATATATGAAGATCCCTGAACCAAAGCCCCACTTTGCCAACAGTAGGCCGGACGGAGCCGACAAAGGGGGGCAGGGGGGATTTTATGATATGCGGCGCGTCAGTATCAACGATGTCGACGCAGTCATTGTTCCCGGCGCTGCATTTGATGAGACCGGAAACAGGATCGGGTACGGCGGCGGTTTTTACGACCGGTTGCTTGCCGAACTTCAGAAACCTGTGCCGGTGATCGCACCGACATACGAAGAACAGGTGATCGAAGCAGTCCCGACAGACAGCCATGACAGGAAGGTGAATATCATTATTACTGACCGCCGTGAGATACGGTGTCTCTGAGTTTTGTTTGCTTGCTTTTCTCGTAATCCTTTTTTGTTGAATTGACATAGGATAATGTGCGGCTGCGGTTGAGGAATGCTGACAGATTGGGCATCGCGGGAGTCTTTGAAATGGCTTGGCCAACAGAGACAACATATATTAACCCGCTTTATACATCGACGGGTTACTGACTCCACCGACCAACCGATACTTTCAATTAACCGCAGCTCCATCAATAGTACAATCGGAATACAACACCGCGCGAATAATCTAAGCGTTAAAGAATGCGGCCAGAACTTGACTTATTCAAATAAGCATTTTAAAATGACATTTGAATATAGATAAAGGACAGACGCTTGGAGACAACATGAAGACACATCGAGAATGTAGTAAAAAAACCTGTAGAAAACTACTGGCTGCAGCAGTGGATGTGTTCGCGGAGAAAGGCTATCGGGACGCTACTATCGCGGACATCTCTAGTCGGGCCAAAGTTAACATTGCAGCCGTGAATTATCATTTCGGAGACAAAGAAACGCTTTACAGGGAAGCATGGCGGTATGCCTTCTCCGAGTCCATTAAAGCCCATCCTCCAGATGCCGGAGTAAGTGATGATTCACCGCCGGAAGGACGCCTGAGAGGACAAATAATAGCCCTTCTGCATCGGATCAGCGACAAAAAGAACAAAGAGTTCTTTATTGTGATGAAAGAATTTGCAAATCCGACAGGGCTTTTGAATGAGATCATGCAAGAGACGCTGCTTCCTCTGCAAAAAAGTATGCAAGATACAATCCGTGAGCTGATAGGGCCTCAGGCTCAGGACATGCAGATTCAGTTTTGTGAGATAAGCATCATCAGCCAGTGTATCAATCCGGCGGTCATTCGCAGTAACCAAAAGGAGATGATCGGGCCTTCGGAAATCATAGATATTGAGAAATATGCAGACCATGTTGTGCAATTTTCGCTGGCCGGGATACACAAAGTACAGGCTGAGTCCGGGAAGAAAACATTTTTAAGACGAACCAAGGTGGCAAGACCTTTAAAAGGAAAACTATGAGTTTTTTA